>NZ_JBHRXE010000037.1:189829-208442 GCF_042648325.1 Paracoccus simplex
CTCGTTCGACAGCAGGAACGAGCCGATGGCCGCGCCGCCGATCATCATCAGTTCGAAGGGCAGCGAGTGCAGGATCACCCCCAGCTTGCCGCCCGCCATAATGTATCCGCCGAAGACCATGGCGAAGGTCACGACGATGCCGATCATGCCGATCATGGCCTACCTACTTTCTGGCTCTGATTGCGCCCATATACGAGGTCAGCACCGCGGCCTGACCCGGCTCGACCGAGGCCATGATGCGCGCGCCGGTCTCGGGCTGGACACGGGCGAGGATCTGGGCGGCGAAATCGGGCGGCAGGTTCGACAGCACCATCGCCGCCTGCTCGGGCTTCATCTGGTCGTAGACGGCGATCAGTTGGGCGATGTCCTCGGTCTGGGCCTGGGCTTGGCCCCGGTCGTTGCGGTCGATCTGCTGCTTCAGCTTGCGCAGTTCGACCAGCTTCCCGGTCAGCTGCTTTTCGGCGAAGGCGATCTCGGCCTTGCGGCGCTCGATCTCCTGCATGTAGCGGTCGATGCGCAGCGCGCGCTCGCGCAGCGTCTCGGCCAGGGCCACCGCCTCGGGGACATCGCTGCAGCCGGCCATCAGTTCGGCCGGTTCGGCATTGGCCCTCAGGCGCGAGGCGCCGTCCATCAGCATGACCGCCTGCGCGGCGGCGGCCAGCACCAGGACGCCGCCCAGGAAGGAAAGGATCGGCTTACGCATCGAGATCCGCCTCCTCGCGCCGGCGGCGGCGTTGCAGCCGGACATGCCGGGCCGGGCTGGCCTCGGCGAATTTCTGCTGCAGCGTCCAGAAGGCCCGCTCCTCCTTGGCGCGCTCGATCTCGTCGGCCAGGGCGCGGGTGGCCGCCGTCGCCTCTGCCTTGGCCAGCAGGATGGATTTCTCGAGCCGGCCGATCTCGCTGGTCATGACGGCGATGGCGCCGCCCAGCCCGGTCTCGAGATCGTTGAGCTTGCGCAACCGCCGCGACAGCGCAAAGCAGAAGGCCGACAGCCCGACGGTGAAGGTGATCAGAACGACCTGCAAAAGCTGGGCAATCGTCATTGGATCCTGAACTCCGTGATGAGGAGGTCGGTGAAGGCCTCCTTGCCCAGGACAAAGACGGCGCGGGTCGCCAGCTCGTCCCGGACGATGTCCAATATCCCGCGCTTCTCGAAGGCCGAGGCATCGACATCGGCGAGGAAGCTGTTGAAGGCATCCAGCAGTCGCGGGGTGAGATAGTCGACCTCGGCCTGGTGCGCCTGGTCGGTTTCGATCTTGACCGTCATCACCAAGGTCTGCGCCCGCGGTCCGGCCAGCGTCAGCACGATCTGGGGAATGTCGACGAAGACCACCGCCGGCAGGGCTTCCTGGGCGGCCGGCTTGTCCGCGTGCGGGGCCAGCAGCGACATCGGCGACCAGAAGCCCAGCCAGGTCGAGGCGAACCCCGCCCCGCCCAGCACCAGCGCCAGGCCCAGCGGCAGAAGGATGCGGCCAAGCCCTCTGCCGGATTTCTGTTCCGTGTTGATGTCGGCGACATCGCTCATGGTGATTCTCCATCCGTCTGCGATCTGGATAGCACCCGCGGGCTAACCAATTCTTAATCGCCCCCGTGCCAAGAAGGTCTCCGACGAAGATCACGCCGATTCGAGAAGGGGGCGGTTTTGCTGAAGCTGCAGGACTACTGGCGCGAGAGAAGCGCAAAGCAGAAGGCCATCCTGGCCGCGGCCTTCCTGTTCACATTCGCGGCGATTGCCGGCCTGTCCTGGATGGCCAGCCGGCCGGGGATGGCGCTGCTCTATTCCGGGCTGGACCCGCAGCAATCCGGCGCGGTGATGGCGGCGGTCGAGAAATCCGGCGTGCCCTACGAGATCCGCGGCGACACGATCTGGGTCGAGGAAGGCCAGCGCGACGCATTGCGCATGGCGCTGGCCGGCGAGGGGCTGCCCTCGGCCGGCGGCACCGGCTACGAGATTCTCGACGGCATGTCGGGCTTCGGCACCACCTCGCAGATGTTCGACGCCGCCTATTGGCGCGCCAAAGAGGGTGAACTGGCCCGCACCATCCTGGCCTTGCCCAATGTCCGCTCGGCCCGGGTCCACCTGGCCGTTCCCAACGGCCGAGGCTATCGGCGCGAGGCCGAGGCAACGGCCTCGGTCACGCTGACCACCGACGGCACGCCGATCACCCGCTCGCAGGCCAAGGCTTTGAAGTTCCTGGTTTCCTCTGGCGTTCCGGGCATGTCGGCGGATCGGGTGGCGGTGATCGACAGCGAACGCGGCGTGGTGTCCTCGGGCGAGGAATTCGCCGGCGAGGATCGCGAGGCCGACATGAAGCACAATGTCGAGCGCATCCTGGCCGCGCATGTCGGCAATGGCAATGCCATCGTCGAGTTGCACCTGGACGTGGTGAACGAATCCGAGCTGCTGACCGAACAGCGCTACGACCCGCAGCAACGGGCGCTGATCTCGCAGGAAAGCGAGGAAACCGCTGATCAAAGCACGAATGCGCAGCAGGGCGCGGTGACGGCCGCCTCGAACCTGCCGGAGGGACAGGACAGCGGCGGGGACCAAAGCAAGTCCTCGCGCTCCGAGACCCGCCAGCGTTCGAATTTCGAGGTCAGCAAGGTCACGCGCGAGGTCACGCGCCAGCCCGGCACCACCCGCCGCTTGACGGTCGCGGTCCTGGTGAACGGCGTCCCCCGGACCGAGGCGACTGGCGAGACCACGCTGGTCCCGCGCGAGGAGGCCGAGCTGCAGGCGCTGCGCGAACTCGTGGCCTCGGCGGTGGGTTTCGACGAGAGCCGCGGCGATGCGATCACCGTGAAGTCCCTGCCCTTTGCCTCGCTGTCCGAGGCCGGCACGCTGGCCAGCCAGGGCGGGTTGCTGTCGAAACTGGACCTGAACGGCTTCATCCGCATCCTGCTGGTCGGCTTCTTCGCCCTGGCGCTGGCGGCGTTCCTGCTGCGGCCGCTGCTTCGGGGCCGGCCGGCCGGCCATCCCGCCCTGGCGGCGCTGGACCAGTCGGGTGCGACCGGGGTCAAGGCCATCGAGGCCGGAAAACCCGTGGCCGAGACCGCGGGCCCGGTCATGGCAGTCGCCGAAATCGTCCCCGAAATCGACTTCACGCCGGTCTCGGCCGGCAGCGGCGACCCGGTCGGCCGGCTCAAGGAGTTGATGAAATCGCGCAAGGACGAAAGCCTGCAGATCCTCTCTGGCTGGATCGAGAAGCGTGAGGATGCGCTGTGAGACCCGCTGCATTGCGCCTTGATTCCTTCGCCGCCGGCCAGGCCCGGCCGGCGCGGCCGAGGACCGCCGCCGAGGTCGAGGAGGCCTTTCACCGCGGCCATGAACAGGGCCTGGCTGAGGGGCGGGAGCGCAGCCTCGACGCCCTGACCCAGGCCCTGGCGGAGATCCGGCAGGACATGCTCGTCGCCCGCCAGGCCGAGGCGGCGCTGCGCCGGGAAATCAATGCCGGCCTGGCGCCGGTCCTGCAGGCCATCGTCGCGCTCCTTGCCCCGCGCTCCGAGCGCGAGCGGTTGCGGGATGCCTTGGCCGGGGAAATCGCCCGGCTGGTCGAGCATGCGCCGGACTGCCGGCTTGTCCTTCGCTGCCCTGCCGATCTGCAACCGGACCTTGCGGAATGCCTGGACCGCGCCGGGCTTGCCGAGGCGCAGGTCGAGAATCTTTCGGCCGGGGCGCGCGTGGTCGAGCTTCTTTGCGGCCAGGGCCGGATCGTCTTCGATCCCGCCCGGGTTGCGGCCGACCTGACATCCATCATCGACGACATCATGACCGAGGAGTGATCATGGACGATCTCGCCAGCCTGATTGCAACCGACCAGATCCAGGTGGAAATCACCATCCGGCTGGGTGGCACGCAGCTTTCCGTCGCCGAACTCTCGCGCCTGCGCCCGGATGACGTCCTGACCCTGGACCACGACATGTCGGACGGCGTGGACATCTGCGTCGGCGACAAGGTCATCGCCCGGGGCGAGCTGGTTTCGGGCGACGAAGCGGACAATCGGCTTTGCGTCCGCATCCTCGGCCCGGCAGGCGTATCGTGATCCGCCTCGTCCTCATCATCGTCGGGTTGCTGCTGCCGCATGTCGCGGTGGCGCAGGACCTGACCCTGGACGGCGCCGGGCTGGAGGCGGTGGCAAGCGGTATCGGCCGACATTCCATCACCCTGCTTGCGGTCATGACCGCGCTGTCCCTGGCGCCGGGCATCGCGATCATGGTGACCTGCTTTCCCTTCATCGTGACGGTGCTGTCGATCCTGCGCCAGTCGATCGGGCTGCAGCAATCCCCTCCGAACATGCTGATCGTCAGCCTGGCCATGTTCCTGACCTGGTTCGTGATGAGCCCGGTGCTGACCGAGGCCTGGACGGTCGCCGGCGCCCCCCTGCGCGACGGCCGCATCGGCGTCGAACAGGCCTTCGAGCGCGGCATCGTGCCCTTTCGCGGCTTCATGGAGCAGCGCACCGACCCCGAGATGCTGGTCACGCTGGCCGAGATCTCGCCCGACCCGCAGGCACCGCCCGACCGGCTGTCGGTGCTGGTGCCCGCCTTCATGCTCAGCGAGATCCAGCGCGCCTTCGAGATCGGCTTCCTGGTGGCACTGCCCTTCCTAATCATCGATCTGGTGGTCTCGGCGGTGCTGATGTCGATGGGGATGATGATGGTGCCGCCGGCGGTCGTCGCCCTGCCCTTCAAGCTGGCCTTCTTCCTGGTGGTCGATGGCTGGGGCATGGTCGCGGCAGCGCTGGTGCGCAGCTATCAGTGACCCGAAGCGGTCATGCGGCCCGCCAAGATCACGGGAGCTCTGGCGGGAACCTTGCTGCGACCGTAAGGTCAACCTGCCCGGGGGCTTTCCTCAAGCCCGGATTGTGGGCATCAGACTTGCAAACCCATGAGACGGGGCTGACATGCCGCGCCTGACCATCCTGATCCTGGCCCTCCTGCCATTCGCCTCCTCTGCCCGGGCCGAAGCGCCGCTGCCGGTGGAATTCGTCGCCGTCGAGCGCACCGAACTGATCTTCGACGCCGCCCTGACCGGGACCATCGCCGCCAAGGACAGCGTCGACATGGGCTTCCGCCAGGGCGGCCGCATCACCGAGGTTCTGGTCCACGAGGGCGGCCGCGTCAGCAAAGGCCAGGCGCTGGCCCGCACCGATCCGCTGCAGCAGGAGCAGGCGCTGCGCGTGGCCGAAGCCGCCGTCGCCTCGGCCGAGGCGACCGAGGCCCAGGCGCGGCAGGCACTGGAACGCGCCGATGCCATGCTGAAGCGCGGCGTGGGCACCCGCGCCGCCCTGGACGCGGCAAGCCAGGGGCTTTCAGCAGCGACCGGCGGGCTGACGCAAGCGCGTTCCGCCCTGGGTCAGGCGCAGCGCGCGCTGGAAGATACCATTATCCGCGCCCCCACCGATGCGATCGTGATCTCGCGCAAGGCCGAACCGGGGCAGATCGTCGGCGCGGCCCAGGCGGTGCTCTCGCTTGCCTCGGCCACCGGGCGCGAGGCGGTGTTCCAGACGGCCGACACGCCGCTTTTGCGCGATGCGATCGGCGCACCGGTCTCGCTTTCCGGCATCGACTTTCCCGAATTGCGCATGACCGCTCATGTCACCGAGATCGCGCCGCTGGTCGATCCCTCCACCGGCTCGGTCACGGTCCGCGCCGAGATCGAGGATGCCCCCACCACCGTCAGCCTGCTGGGGGCGGCGGTCCGGGGCGCGGTGCATTATCCGGCCGGCAGCGGCATCGCCGTGCCCTGGACGGCACTGACCGCGGCCCAAGGCAAGCCGGCGGTCTGGCTGGTGGGCGACGCAAACCGCGTCTCGCTGGCGCCGGTGCAGATCGAGCGGTTCACCAACGGCACGGTGATTCTCAAGGACGGCGTCAAGCCGGGGCAGATCGTCGTCGGCGCCGGCGCGCAGCGGCTTTATCCGGGCCGCGAGGTCACCGATGCCGGCACCGCGGCGGAGGAGGAATGATGCGCAAGCCGGTAGCCCTTGCCCTGCTGCTTTCGCTGGTGCTCGCCCAGGGCGCGCCGGCCTTCGACCTGCCCTGGCGCAAGCCCCCGCCTGCGCCCGAGCCGGCGCCGCGCCCGGTGGTCAGCACCGTCGTCAGCGACGACATGACCGCCGGTCCTTCGATGCCGGGCGTGATCGCGGCCCGCATCGAGGTGGCGCTGGGTTTTCAGACCCTGGGCCGGGTGACGGCGCGCAATGTCGATATCGGCGATGCCGTCCGCAAGGGCCAGGTGCTGGCCACGCTCAACCCCGAGGATTTGCGGGGCGACGTTCGCGCCGCCCAGGCCGCGGTCGATGCCGCGACGGTCGAGCTGCGCACCGCCCAGGCCAGCGCCGACCGAACCCGGGCGCTGGCGCAGCGCAATGTCGCCTCGGCCGCGCAGCTGGAACAGGTCGAGCGCGCGCTGATCGCCGCCCGAGCCGCCGAACAGCAGGCCGAATCCGAGCTGATCCGCGCCCGCGACGCCGAGGGTTTCGCCGAGATGCGGGCGCCTTTCAACGGGGTGATCAGCGCCGTCTTCGCGAATGCCGGCGCGGTGGTGAGCGCGGGCGAACCCGTGGTCCAGCTTTCCACCCAGAAGGGCATCGAGGCGGTGATCGACCTGCCCGACATCGCGCTGTCGCGGATAAGGCACGGCGATCCCTACGAGGTCTGGTCCGAGAGCGATCCCGACCGCCTGCTGCCCGCCACCGTCTCGTTGATCGAGCCGGTGGCCGATGCCGTCACCCGAACCCGGCGGATTCACCTGGCGCTTCAGGACGATGCCGATCTTCGCCTGGGCGCCCTGGTCCGCGCCCGGCCCAGCAGCAAGGCCGCCACCCGCCTGGCATTGCCCGAGGCCGCCGTCCTGGAACGCGACGGCGCCCCGCATGTCTGGGTCGTGACCCGCACCGGCGATGACGCCAGGGTGGCGCTGCGCCGGATCGCCGCGCCGGGACCGGCGCTCAATGGCCGCGTCACCGTCGAATCCGGCCTGTCACCGGGCGAGGAGGTGGTGATCCGCGGCATCCATTCGCTGACCGAGGGCCAATCCGTGGGACAAAGCGTGACACCATGACGGGACGCGGCTTCAACCTTTCCGACTGGGCGCTGCACCACCGTTCTCTGGTGTGGTTCCTGCTGATCGTCTCGATGGTGGCGGGCACGCTCGGCTATCTGCGTCTGGGCCGCGAGGAGGACCCGAACTTCACCATCAAGATCATGGTGATCAGCGCCTCGCTGCCCGGCGCCACCATCGAGGACACGCTGGATCAGGTCACCACCCGGATCGAGACCAAGCTCGAGGAGCTGGACGAGCTGAAATTCACCCGCTCGGTCACCATGCCCGGCCAGTCCATCGTCTATCTGGAACTGGACCCGACGATCCGCGGCCCCCAGGTGCCGGAAGTATGGAAACGGGTCCGCAGCATGATGTCGGACATCCGCCCGGAATTTCCCCATGAATTCCAAGGCTTCCAGTTCAACGACGATTTCGGGGACGTGTTCGGCAACATCTTCGCCTTCACCTCGGACGGCTTCACCCAGCGCGAGCTGCGCGACAGGGTCGAGGATATCCGCAAGCAGGTCCAGGCCCTGCCGATGGCCGGCAAGACCTCGTTGCTGGGCGTGCGCAAGGAACAGATCTACCTGGAATTCTCCTCGGCCCGGCTGGCGGCGCTGGGGCTGAACCACAACCAGGTGGTGCAGACGCTGGCGGTGCAGAACGCCATCACCCCCTCGGGCATCGTGCAGGCGGGGCCGGAGCAGGTGCTGGTGCGCGTCGGCGGGCAGTTCGACGACGCGGCCTCGATCGCGGCGGTGAACCTGCGGGTGGGCGACCGTTTCTTCAACATCGGCGACGTGGCGACCGTCCGGCGCGGCTACGAGGATCCGCCCAGCGCGCTGTTCCGCTATAACGGCCGCGAGGCCATCGGCTTGCAGATCGGCATGCGCGACGGCGGCAACATCCTGGAATTCGGCAAGCAGGTCGACGCGCTGATGGCCGGGGTGGCGCGTAGCCTGCCTATCGGCATCGAGATGGCCAAGTTCGCCGACCAGCCGCATGTGGTGGACGAGGCCGTCGGCCATTTCGTGCAGGCCCTGGCCGAGGCGGTCGCCATCGTGCTGCTGGTCAGCTTCGTCAGCCTGGGCCTGCGCGCCGGGCTGGTGGTGACGCTGACCATCCCGCTGGTGCTGGCGATCACCTTCGTGATCCTGGACCTCTACGGCATCACCCTGCAGCGCATCTCGCTGGGGGCGCTGATCATCGCGCTGGGGCTTCTGGTCGACGACGCGATGATCGCCATCGAGACGATGATCTCGCGCCTCGAGGTCGGCGACAGCCTCGAGCGCGCCGCCAGCTACGCCTGGAGCTCCATCGCCTTCCCGATGCTGACCGGCACGCTGGTCACGGTGGCGGGCTTCATCCCCATCGGACTGAACAATTCGGCGGCGGGCGAGTTCACCTTTTCGCTGTTCGTGGTCATCGCCGTCTCGCTGATCGTCAGCTGGATCGTGGCGGTGCTGTTCGCGCCGCTGCTGGGCGTGACGCTGCTGCCCGCCCGCATGAAGCACGCGGCCGAGGGTCCGGGCTGGCTGCGGCGGCGTTTCCACGGGCTGCTGCTCTGGGGCATGCAGCACAAGTGGCCGACCATCGCCATCACCCTGGCGGTCTTCGGTGCCTCGGTCTTTGGCATGCGCTTCGTCGAGCAGCAGTTCTTCCCGACCTCGGACCGGACCGAAATCATCGTGGACGTGACCGAACGCGCCAATGCCTCGATCGCCAAGACCGACGCCGACATGACCCGGATCGAGACGATGCTGGCCGGCGAACAGGACGCGCTGTTCTGGACCACCTATGTCGGCCGCGGCGCACCGCGCTTCGTGTTGTCGATGGATGTGCCGACGCCGGGCCCCTATATGGGCCAGATCGTGATCCAGACCCCCGACCTTGCGGCGCGCGACCGGCTCAAGGCCAGGCTGGTGGAGTTTGGCCGCAACCAGCTGGTCGGCACCGATCTTTACGTGAAGAATCTCGAGATCGGGCCGCCGGTCGGCAAGCCGGTGCAATACCGGGTCTCGGCCGCGGATCCCGACCAGGCCCGGGACGCGGCACGCGACCTGGCGGCGGTTCTGGCGACCGAGCCGCGGCTGCGCGACATCGCGCTGGACTGGAACGAGCCCGCCCGCGTGGTGCGGCTGCAGGTCAACCAGGACCAGGCCCGGCGGCTGGGGCTGACGAACGAGGATATCTCGGGCGCGCTTTCGGGCACCTTCACCGGCCGGACCATCACCCAGCTTCGCGACGGGATCTTCCTGATCAACGTCACCGCGCGGGGGGCGCAGGCGGATCGCGAGTCGGTGGAATCGATCCAGAACCTGCAACTGGCGACACCGACCGGCACGCCGATCCCGCTCGCCTCGCTGGCCAAGCTGGAATACGGTACCGAGCAGCCGCTGATCATGCAGCGCGACGGCTTGCCGACGGTAACGGTCAAGGCCGACATCGCCAGCAAGGACCAGCCCGCCACGCTGGTCGCGGCCCTGGCCGACCGGGTGGCTGCGTTCCAAAGCACCCTGCCCGCCGGCGTCAGGCTGGCGGTCGGCGGCACGGTCGAGACCTCGGCCGAAAGCCAGGAGCCGATCGCGGCGGTGGTCCCGGTCATGCTGCTGGTCATGGCATTGCTGGTCATGGTGCAGATGCAGGGCTTCCGGCTGTCCTTCATCGTCTTTGCCGCGGCGCCGCTGGGGCTGATCGGCGTGGTCGCGGCGCTTTTGCCTTTCGGGGTGCCGATGGGCTTCGTCGCCATCCTGGGCATCCTGGCGCTGATCGGCATCCTGATCCGCAACTCGGTGATCCTGGTGCACGAGATCCAGGTGCTGATCGCCCAGGGCCATTCCCGCTGGAACGCCGTGTTCGAGGCCTCGGACAGCCGCGCCCGGCCGATCCTGCTGACGGCGGCGGCGGCCAGTCTGGCGCTGATCCCGATCTCGCGACAGGTGTTCTGGGGACCGATGGCCTTCGCGATGATGGGCGGCATCATCGCCGGCACGCTGGTCACGCTGATCTTCGTTCCGGCGCTTTACTGCGCGGTGTTCGGCGTGCGACCGCCCGAGGGCGATCCCATGCCCGGCGCCGAGGACCGCGCCCGCGCCGCGGCGCATCAATAAGGGGAAAAAGGCCGATGATCCGAAACCTGCTGCTGGCCGTGCTGCTGCTTTTGCCGCTGGCGGGCTGCGACACGATCTGCACCTGCCGCACCTGCAAGCTGTGCATCAGCCTCTAGCCGGGCTCAGGCCCCGGGATCGGCGGCGATCTCGACGGCGAAGCTAGCGCCGAAACGGTCCAGCCGCGCCGCGTCCAGATAGCGCGACAGGTCGCGCGGCCGGTCCTCGGCGATGCGGCGCAGGATCGAGTTGCTGACCGAAAGCGGCTTTTCCGTGCCGTCCTCGCCGCGCGCCAGCCGGGCCTGTGCCTCGGCCAGCCGGTCGAACAGCGCACCCGCATCGCGCCCGGCCAGCGCCCGGCGCGCCGGATGCATCGGCGCTACCTCGCCGGCGATGACGCGCAGGAAATCTTCGCCATAGCTTTCCAGCTTCTTGGCGCCGACACCGTTCACCCGCGCCATCTCGTCCAGCGTCTTGGGGCGGGTCTGGACCATCTCGATCAGGGTGCGGTCGGGGAAGATGACATAGGCCGGCACCCGCGCCGCCTCGGCCAGCGCGCGGCGCTTGGCCTTCAGCGCGGAAAGCAGCGGCGCGTCCTCGTCATCGACCTGGGTACGGACGACCACGGCGGGACGGGCGCGGGTCATGGCGTCGCGGCGCAGGGTGATCCGCTCCTCGCCGCGCAGCACCGGATGGGCGGCGGCGGTGATGGCAAGGCCGCCGTGGCGTTCCGGGTCGGGGCGGATCAGGTCGCGGCCCAGCATCTGCCGGATCACCGCCTGCCATTGCGCCTTGGACAGGTCGCGGCCGACGCCGAAGGTCGGCAGCCGGTCATGACCGCGCTGGCCGATACGTTCGGTCATGGTGCCCGTCAGCACGTCGATGACATGACCGGCGCCATAGGTCTGGCCGGTGCGCAGCACCGCCGACAGCACCTTCTGCGCCGCCTCGGTGGCGTCGAAACATTCCGGCGGGTTGTCGCAGATGTCGCAATTGCCGCAGGGCGACGCCTCTTCGCCGAAATAGCCCAGCAGGGCGACGCGGCGGCAGGCGGTGGCCTCGGCCAGGCCCAGCAGCGCGTTCAGCCGGGCATGGTCGGCGGCCTTGCGCTCGGCCGGGGCCAGCCCCTCGTCGATCTGGCCGCGGCGCAGGCGGATGTCGTCGGGGCCGTAAAGCGTCAGGGTCTCGGCCGGGGCGCCGTCGCGGCCGCCTCGGCCGATCTCCTGGTAATAGGCCTCGATGGATTTCGGCAGGTCGGCATGGGCGACCCAGCGGATGTCGGGCTTGTCGATCCCCATGCCGAAGGCCACGGTCGCGACCACGATCAGCCCGTCCTCGCGCTGGAACCGCGCCTCGACCTCGCGCCGGGCCTCGGCCTCCATGCCGCCGTGATAGGCGACCGCGGCAAGGCCCGCGTCGTTCAGGGCCCCGGCCAGCGTCTCGGTCTTGGCGCGGGTGCCGCAATAGACGATGCCGGACTGGCCCCGACGCGCGGCGGCGAAGTCGAGGATCTGCCGGCGCGGCCCGTCCTTGGGCTGAAAGGCCAGGCGGATGTTCGGCCGGTCGAAGCCGCGCAGGAAGGATTGCGGCTGCGCGCCGTCGAACAGGCGCTTGACGATTTCCTCGCGCGTTTCCGCATCCGCGGTGGCGGTGAAGGCGGCCAGCGGCACCGACAGCGCCCGGCGCAATTCGCCCACGCGCAGATAGTCGGGGCGGAAATCATGGCCCCATTGGCTGACGCAATGCGCCTCGTCCACGGCAATCGCCTGCACGCCGGCGCGGCGCAGCATCGGGATGGTCGCGCCCGAGGCCAGCCGCTCGGGCGCCATGTACAGAAGCCGCAGCTCGCGCGCGGCCATGGCCCGCAGGACTTCGCTGTTCTCCTCGTCGGAATTGCCGCTGGTCAGGGCGGCGGCCGCCACGCCCGCCTCGGTCAGCGCCCGCACCTGGTCGCGCATCAGGGCGATCAGCGGCGAGATCACCACCGTCAGCCCGTCGCGCATCAGCGCCGGCAGCTGGTAGCACAGCGACTTGCCGCCGCCGGTCGGCATGATCGCCAGCACGTCGCGCCCCGAGGCGACGGCATCGACGATCTCCTCCTGCCCCGGACGGAAGGCGTCGAAGCCGAAGACCTGCCGCAGAAGGGGGGCGGCCGACATCTAGAAGCCGTAGAACCAGCCGGCGTTGTTGGCGAGCGCGCGCTGCAGGATGATGATGGCGATGAACACCACCAGCGGCGCCAGATCCAGCCCGCCGGTATTGGGCAGGATCCTGCGCACCGGCGCGTAGATCGGCTCCAGCAGGCGATTGAGCCCGTTCCAGATCTGCCAGATCAGCGGCTGGCGCAGGTTCAGCACCTGGAAGTTGATCAGCCAGGACATGATGATATGGGCGATCATCACGAACCAGACCACGTCGAGTATCAGCATCAAGGCTTCGTAGAGCGTGCCCATTCCATTCCCTTCCGGCTGTTCCCCGGACAGGTAAGGCAGGCATCCGCGTTGCGCAAGCTGCAAGCATGGCCGCAGCGTTCCGATTGACGCCCCGGCAGGCCGCCGCTAGCCCCCGCCGCGTTGTCCAAGGCAGAAGGAAGCCGCCCATGTATCCCATGCTCCGCTTTGCCAAGGAGATGCTGAAGTTCCGCCGCAGCCCCCGGATCGGGGTGCTGGACGCGCATGTCTCGACCCATCGCTGCTGGCCCTGGGATCTGGACCCGTGGATCGAGCTGAACAACGGCCGCACCCTGACGCTTTACGACCTGGGCCGGCTGCCGATGGCGGTCCGCACCGGCATCATCGGCACGATGCGCGAAAACGGCTGGGGCATCACCGTGGCCGGGAACACCGTGCGCTACCGGCGGCGGATCAAGGGATTCCAGCGCTTCACCATGGTCTCGCGCACACTGGGCTGGGACGCGCGCTTCCTTTACATGGAACAGAGCATGTGGCGGGCGGGCGAGTGCTGCAACCACATGCTGCTGCGCGGCGCCATCACCTCGGCCCAGGGCATCGTCGCGCCGGCGCGGCTGATGCAGGCGGCCGGGCGCGACCCGGAAAGCCCCGCGCTGCCGGGCTGGGTCCAGGCCTGGATCGCCGCGGATGCCGAGCGGCCCTGGCCGCCGGTGCTGCCGCCGACTACCCCAGCCGACCGGAATGCCGACTTGCCAGCCTGACCGCGCTGGGGCCTTATGCGCCCCGAACGGCGGGACACAGGGCGCGCTTCGGCGCACCTCCAAGGGCGGGGAACCATCATGGAACGCAGGCGGATCTGGGGCTGGTGGTTCTTCGACTGGGCCAGCCAGCCCTTCGCGACGCTGCTGATGACCTTCATCTTCCCGGTCTATTACGCCGAGGTCGCCCGCCAGCACTATATCGCGCAGGGCATGACGCCCGAGGCGGCGGGGGCGGCGGCGCAGTCGCTCTGGGGCTACGGGCTGGGCATCTGCGGCGTCATCATCGCCGTCCTCGCCCCGGTGCTGGGCGCCATCGCCGACAATAGCGGGCGGCGGCTGGTCTGGGTCTGGATCTTTTCCGCCTTCTACATGGCGGGCGCCTGGGGGCTGTGGCTGCTGATGCCGGACCAACCGAACCTGCATCTGGCAATCATCAGCTTCGGCATCGGGCTGATCGGCATGGAATTCGCCACCATCTTCACCAATGCCCTGCTGCCGGGGCTGGCACCGCATGACGAGATCGGCCGCGTCTCGGGCTCGGGCTTCGCCTTCGGCTATCTCGGCGGGGTGATCGCGCTGGCGGTGGTGCTGCTGTGCCTGGCCGAGAACCCGCAGACCGGCCGCACCATGCTGGGGATCCCCCCGGTGCTGGGCCTTGATCCGGGCCTGCGCGAGGGCACGCGGGCGGCGGGGCCGTTCACCGCGCTGTGGTATCTGGTCTTCATGATCCCCTTCGCGCTCTGGGTGCCCGAGACGCCGGGACCGCGCCGGCCGGTGCGGCCGGGTGCGGCGATGCGGGCGCTGGCGCAATTGCTGGCCAGCCTGCGCTGGCGGCATTCGCTGGCGGCCTGGCTGGTCTCGTCGATGTTCTCGCGCGATGCGCTGAACGCGCTTTACGCCTTTGGCGGCGTCTATGCCGGCACGGTGCTGGGCTGGCCGGTGTTCCTGGCCGGGGTCTTCGGCGTGGTCAGCGCCGTCTCGGCCGCGGTCATCAGCTGGATCGGCGGCCGCGCCGACCGGCGCTGGGGGCCGAAGCCGGTGATCGTCGCCTGCACGCTGGTGCTGGCCGGGGTCTGCGTGCTGCTGACCGGCATGAGCCGCGAGCAGGTGCTGGGCCTGCCGTTGGCCGAGGGCTCGCGCCTGCCCGACGCGCTGTTCTTCCTCTGCGGTGCGCTGATCGGCGGCGCGGGGGGGGCGCTGCAATCGGCCAGCCGCACGATGATGGTGCGCCACACCACGCCCGAGCGCGCCACCGAGGCCTTCGGCCTCTACGCGCTGTCGGGCAAGGCGACGGCGTTCCTGGCGCCGCTGCTGATCGCCGCGGTGACGGATGTGACCGGAAGCCAACGGCTCGGCATCTCTCCGCTCATCGGGATGTTCCTTCTGGCGCTGATTCTGCTAGTTTGGGTCAAAGCAAAAGGAGAGGCCGAGCAGTGATCCGCAAATTCCTGACCGCCGCCGTGCTGGCATTGACCGGGCTTGGCCTCGTGCAACCCGCCGGGGCCGACCCGCTGGCCCGCAGCGTCTTCGGCGCGGTTCCCGGCCCGACCGGCGGCGCCCCCGTCTCGATCGGGTTCTACTCCAAGGGCTGCGTCTCGGGGGCCGTGCAGCTGCCGGAATCCGGCCCGACCTGGCAGGCGATGCGCCTGTCGAGGAACCGCAATTGGGGTCATCCCGAACTGGTCGGCTTCCTGATCGGCCTGTCGCAGGCCGCGCGCCAGGCCGGCTGGCAGGGGCTTTACATCGGCGACATGGGCCAGCCGCGCGGCGGCCCGATGACCTCGGGCCATGCCAGCCACCAGTCCGGCCTTGATGCCGATGTCTGGATGCTGCCGCCGCAAAGCCTGCGCCTGACCGCGGCGCAGCGCGAGCGGATCTCGTCGCAATCGGTGGTGAACCGGGCCGGCACCGCGCCCTCGGGCCTGTGGAGCGGCAGTCACATGGCGATCATGCGCGCCGCCGCCCGCGATCCGCGGGTCGAACGCATCTTCGTCGATCCGGTGGCCAAGCTGGCGATGTGCCAGACCGAAACCGGCGACCGCCGCTATCTGCGCAAGATCCGGCCGCTGGGCGGGCATGACTATCACTTCCATGTCCGGATGGCCTGCCCGGCGGGCTCGGTCTGCCAGCAGCAGGACGCGCCGCCGCCCGGCGACGGCTGCGCCGAGGCGGCGGAATGGATCAAGAACCGCATCGATCCCAGCCGGGTCAAGCCGGTGCCGCCCGACCCGAACTATCGCCACCCCCGCAGCTTCCGGCTGAGCGAGATGCCCCGTCAATGCCAGGTCGTCGCCACCGCCCGCTAAGGCGCGGCGGCCCGGCCGGCGGCGCGGCAGCGCGGTCCCGCCGCCTGCCGGGTCTGGCGCTGTCGCTGCTGCTGCTCTCCGCCTCCTCGGCCTGCGCGGCCGATCCGGCGCCCTCGGCGGCGCCGCGTGTCGATTACGTCGCCACCTATGTCTGGCAGCTGGAGGACGAGAGTTTCGGCGGCTTCTCGGGCATCGAGATCAGCGCCGACGGCAGCCGCTTCACCGCGCTTTCGGACCGCGCCACCATCCGCTGGGGCAGCGTCGAGCGCGACGCCCAGGGCCGGATTCGCGGGCTGGAGCTGGCCGGCCGCGCCCGGCTGCGCGACAGCACCGGCAAACCGCTGAAACCCGGCTGGCAGGGCGACAGCGAGGGGCTGGCCATCGCGCCCGACGGCACGCTCTGGATCAGCTTCGAGGGGCTGACCCGCATCGCCCGCCACGACACGCCCGACAGCCCCGCCAAGCCCCTGCCCCGGCCGCCGGAGTTCAAGACCATGCAGCGCAATTCCTCGCTGGAGGCGCTGGCGATCCTGCCCGACGGCACGCTCTTGACCCTGCCCGAGCGGTCCGGCGCGCTGACCCGACCATTTCCGGTCTGGCGCTGGCGGGACGGCAGATGGGATCAGCCCTTCTCAATCCCGCGCTCGGGCGACTGGCTGGCGGTCGGCGCCGATATCGGCCCGGACGGGCGCTTCTACCTGCTGGAACGCGACTTCAAGGGCCTGCTGGGCTTCCGCTCCCGCGTCCGCCGCTTCGACCTGTCGGAAACCGGCGTCTCGAACGAGCGGGTGCTGCTGGAATCCCGGCCGCTGCAATATGACAATCTTGAGGGGATCTCGGTCTGGCATGACGGGCGGGGTATCCGCATGACCTTGATCTCGGATGACAATTTCGGCTGGTTGCAACGCACCGAACTGGTGGAATACCGGGTGGCAGAATGAGCCTTTCCGCCAGCGTCGCCGCCCTGGACCGCGCCGTCGACCGCGCGCTGGCCGAGCGGCGGATCGTCGGCTGCGTGGTCCTGCTGGCCGAAGCCGGTCGGCTGGTCCATGCCCGTGCCGCAGGCTTCGCCGACCGCGAATCCGGCCGGCCGATGCGGCGGGCGACCTGGCTGCGCTACGCCTCGGTCTCGAAACCCTTCACCACGGTCGCGGCATTGCGGCTGATGCAGACGGGCCGGCTGACGCCCGAGGATCCGGTGACGCGCTGGCTGCCGGATTTCACCCCCGCCCTGCCCGACGGCAACCGCCCCGTGATCACCGTCGATCAGCTGATGGCGCATCTGGCCGGGCTGGATTACGGTTTCAACCAGCCGCCGGAGGGGCCCTATGCCCGCGCCCAGGTCTCGGACGGGATCGGCGACAGCGGCCTCTCGCTGGCCGAAAACCTGCGCCGCATCGCCTCGGTGCCGCTGGACCGGCTGCCCGGGACGCGCTGGCGCTATTCGGTGGCGACCGACGTGCTGGGTGCGGTGATCGAGGCCGCCGCCGACATGCCGCTGCCCGAGGCCATGGCCCGGCTGGTCACCGACCCGCTGGGCGTCGAAGCCGGCTTCCACGCCCCGGATTCCGTCGATCTGGCCGCGAATTACGCCGATGCCCGCCCCGAGCCGCGGCGGATGCGCGGCCCGACCCGGGTCCGGAACCCACTGCAGCCCGAACAAGGCTATGCCTATCTGCCCGAGCGCATCCGCGACCCTTCCGCCTATCCGTCCGGCGGCGGCGGCATGGCCGGCACGGCCGAGGCGGCGCTGGCGCTGCTGGAAACCCTGCGCGAGGGCAGTTTCCTGGCCGGGAACCTGCGCGCCGAGGCGCGGCAGAACCGCATCCGCCAGCGCCACCCGCTGCGCGGTCCCGGCTGGGGCCACGCCTGGGCGGGCGCGGTGATCACCGAGGCCGAGGCGGCCGGCATCGGCCTGCCGCAGGGCAGCCTGGGCTGGGGCGGCATCTACGGTCACAGCTGGATCGTCGATCCCGCCCGGCGCCGCAGCCTGGTGGCGCTGACCAATACGGCGCTCGAAGGCATGAACGGCGCCTTCGCGGTGGAAATCGCCGCCGCGGCCGCGCTATAAGCCCGCGCAAGATCGTTGACAGAATCCCCGGACGGCCTTATGCGGCCTTGCCCCGCACGGGGCCGAGTCTCCGCGACCTTGCCAAAACGGAAAACCAGACATGCCCCGTATCCTTCCCGGCGTCATCGCCATGGCCATCGTCGTGGTGGCCTCGAACATCCTGGTCCAGCACCTGCTGGGCGCCTGGCTGACCTGGGGGGCGCTGACCTATCCGGTCGCCTTCCTGGTGACCGACATCATGAACCGGGTCTATGGCCCGACCGCCGCGCGCAAGGTGGTCTATGCCGGCTTCGTGACCGGCGTGCTGTGTTCGCTGGTCGCCGCCGGCATGGACAAGACCACGCTGCGCATCGCCGTCGCCTCGGGCGCCGCGTTCCTTTCGGCGCAGCTGATGGACATTGCCGTCTTCAACCAGTTGCGAAAATACAACTGGTGGCTACCACCCCTGGCGGCCAGCGTCGCCGGGTCGATCTTCGATACGGCTGTCTTCTTCAGCATCGCCTTTGCCACGCAACTGACGCCGCTCTTTCCGGCGGACGATGTTTCCTGGGCAAATGAACTGGTTCCGCTGCTGGGCCATGGCCCGGCGCAGCCGCTGTGGGTGTCGCTGGCCGTCGCCGACTGTTCGGTGAAGCTGGCGCAGGCCGTGCTGGCGCTCGTGCCGTTCCGCATCGCCGTCGGAAATTTGATCCGGCGCCGCGCGCAAATTCATTGACTGTTAATGGTTCTGTGGCAGGCTGAACCCATACGGCAACTTATTGAAAGGAGGTGGTCCAGTGTCGAGAGTGATATTGGAGAGAGGTGTCGGGACAGTCAGGGGGGCCGTGGCCTGAGGGCAGCCCCAAGGGTCGCAAACCCTGGCTGGGACGGTGGGCACCAACCCTAACCGGACCATCTCCGTGGATCTCG
>NZ_JBHRXE010000037.1:208494-221634 GCF_042648325.1 Paracoccus simplex
GCAGATCGGGCGCGGTCGCCGGAACGCGAAGGTTCCCGGGGGTATTTGGGAAACGGTGAAAGCGAGCGTGTCATTCACCGTTTCCCAAATACCCATACGGCAGTGCCGCAGAAAACCCGGCCCCGAGGCAGGGACCGGGTCGAGCCAGGCTCAGATACGCTCGATGGCCAGCGCGATGCCCTGACCGCCACCGATGCACATGGTGATCAAGCCCTTGCTGCCGCCGGTCCGCATCAGCTCATACATGGTCTTGATGGTGACGATGGCGCCGGTCGCGCCGACCGGATGGCCCAGCGCGATGGCGCCGCCGTTCGGGTTCACCCGGGCGGGATCGAGGCCGAGCCCCTTGTTCACCGCCAGCGCCTGGGCGGCAAAGGCCTCGTTCGATTCGATCACGTCGAAATCGCCCGCCTTCAGGCCGGTGCGCCGCAGCAGCGCCTCGACCGCCGGCACCGGGCCGATGCCCATGACTTCGGGACGCACCCCGGCCACGGCATAGCCGAGCACGCGGAACAGCGGCCGGGCGCCGGCCGCCCGCGCCGCCTCGGCCCGGGCCAGCACCAGCGCCGCCGCGCCGTCGTTGATGCCCGAGGCATTGCCGGCGGTGACCGTGCCGTCCTTTTGGAACGCCGCCTTAAGCCCGGCCAGCTTCTCCAGATCCGTCGATTTCGGGTGCTCGTCGGTGTCGAAGGCCACCATGCCCTTGCGGGTCTTGATCTCGACCGGGACGATCTGCTCCTTGAAGCGGCCTTCGGCGATGGCGGCGGCGGCGCGCTTCTGGCTTTCCAGCGCGAATTCGTCCTGCGCCCGGCGCGAGATGTCGTGCTCGCGGGCGACGTTTTCCGCCGTCACCCCCATATGGCCGGTGCCCATCGGGCAGGTCAGCGCGCCGACCATCATGTCGAGCATCTGCACGTCGCCCATCTTGGCGCCGAAGCGCGCCGCCGGCACGGCATAGGGGGCGCGGCTCATCGATTCCGCGCCGCCCGCCACGGCGAAATCGGCATCGCCCAGCATCAGCGCCTGTGCGGCCGAGACGATGGCCTGCGCCCCCGAGCCGCAGAGCCGGTTCACGTTCATCGCCGGGGTGGTGTCCGGTACCCCGGCTTCCAGCATCGCCACCCGCGACAGGTACATGTCGCGCGGCTCGGTGTTCAGCACATGGCCGAAGACCACGGTGCCGATGCGATCGGCGCCGATGCCGGCACGCTCGATCGCGGCGCGGGTCACGGTGGCGGCCAGCTGGATCGGCGGCACGCCCGCCAGGCTGCCGCCGAAGGTGCCGATGGCCGTGCGCGCCCCGGACAGAATGACGATTTCGTTCTCGGACATGATGCCTCCGGTCATGCTGGAATTTTATTACTCGTAGCGGCGGCGTGGCGAACGGAAAAGCCCCGCCTCTTGCAACGTTGCGGAAACCGGGCAAAATGCGGCCATGACGAACGATCCCCGGCTCAGCCTCCGTCTGCATTTCGATTCCGGCCTGACCTTCGGGCGCGGCAAGGCCGATCTGCTGCAAGGCATCGACGAGGAAGGCTCGATCTCGGCCGCCGGGCGGCGCATGAAGATGAGCTATCGCCGCGCTTGGTCCCTGGTCGAGGAGATGAATGCGCATTTCGACGCCCCCCTTGTCGACAGCAGCCGCGGCGGCGCCAAGGGCGGCGGGGCCCAGTTGACCGAACGGGGCCGGCAAGTGCTGACCGATTACCGGGCGCTGGAGGCGCTGCTGCGCGACCAGGGCGCGGGGCAACTGACGCGGCTTTGCACCGGGCAGCGATCTGTTCCAGAGTAAATAACGGTTGCCAGCCATGCCGCCGCTTGGTTATGTCCATCGAACCATAACGAATGGACCAGCCCGATGCGTCTATCTTTCCTTGCCGCCGCCCTGATCGCATTTGCACCCGCCGCGCAGGCCGACGAGATCACCATCTTTGCCGCCGCCAGCCTGAAGGACGCGCTGGACGAGATCGCCGTCGATTGGCAGAAGCACCATGACGATACGGTGGTGATCTCCTATGCCGGCAGTTCGCAGCTTGCCAAGCAGATCCAGGAGGGTGCGCCGGCCGACCTGTTCATCTCGGCCTCGACGGACTGGATGGACGCGGTGCAGGAATCGGGCGATATCGACCCCGCCACGCGCAAGGATCTGCTGGGCAACACGCTGGTGCTGGTCGGCACCGGCAAGCCGGCCGAGGCAGCCGTGACCGAACTGCCGGCCCTGCTGGGCGACGGCAAGCTGGCCATGGCGCTGGTCGATTCCGTGCCGGCCGGGCAATATGGCAAGGCGGCGCTGACCTCGCTGGGCCTTTGGGACAAGGTCGAGGGCCAGGTCGCGCAGGCCGACAACGTCCGCACCGCGCTGAAGCTGGTCGCGACCGGAGAGGCGCCGCTGGGCATCGTCTATGGCAGCGATGCCGTGGCCGAGAAAGGCGTGGGCGTGGTCGCCGCCTTCCCGGCCGACAGCCATGAAGACATCACCTATCCGGGGGCGGTGACCAAGGCCGCCGATACGCCGCAGGCCGCCGCCTTCCTTGACAGCCTGTCGCAGGAGCCGGCAAAGTCGATCTTTGAATCGCAAGGCTTCACCGTCACGCAATGATCCCGACCGACTGGCTTGGCCCTCAGGAATGGCAGGCCGTGCGCCTGTCCCTGCGGGTGGCCGGCGTCGCCACGCTTGCCAGCCTGCCCTTTGCCGTCGCCATCGCCTGGCTTCTGGCGCGGCGGCGGTTTCCCGGGCATGGGCTGCTGAGCGGCCTTGTCCACCTGCCGCTGATCCTGCCGCCGGTCGTCACCGGCTATCTGCTGCTGGTGACCTTCGGCACGCAGGGGCCGGTGGGCAGCCTGCTGAAGCCGCTGGGCATCGTCTTCGCCTTTCGCTGGACCGGCGCGGCCCTGGCCTGCGGCATCATGGCCTTCCCGCTGATGGTGCGCGCCATCAGGCTGGGCTTCGAGGCGGTGGACCCCCGGCTGGAGCAGGCCGCCGCCACCCTGGGCGCGCCGCGGGCCTGGATCTTCCTGACCGTGACCCTGCCGCTGATCGTCCCGGCGATCCTGGCCGGCGCCACCCTGGGCTTTGCCAAGGCGATGGGCGAGTTCGGCGCCACCATCACCTTCGTCTCGAACATTCCGGGCCAGACCCAGACCCTGCCCTCGGCCATCTATGCGCTGCTGCAGGTGCCCTCGGGCGATGCCGCGGCGCTGCGGCTGGTGCTGGTCTCGGTGGTGATCGCCATGGCGGCGGTGCTGGTCTCGGAATGGCTGGCATGGCGCATGTCGGGACGGCGCTGATGCTGGAAGTCGCGTTTCGCCACCGCTTCCCCGGACTTTCGCTGGATGTGGCCTTCCGGGCGCCGGGCGGGGTGACGGCGCTGTTCGGCCCCTCGGGCTGCGGGAAAAGCACGGCGATCAACGCCATCGCCGGGCTGTTGCGCCCCGACCAGGGCCGGATCGCGCTTGACGGGCGCCTGCTCCTCGACGGCGCCACCAACCTTTCGCCGCAAGCCCGGCGCATCGGCTGCGTGTTCCAGGATGCGCGGCTGTTCCCGCATATGACGGTGGCGGCGAACCTGCGCTATCCCTCGCGCTGGCGGCCCGGCGCGGCCCGCGACTTCGACCGCATCGTCGGGATGCTGGCGCTGGAACCGCTGCTGAAACGCCGCCCCGGCACACTGTCGGGGGGCGAGCGCCAGCGCGTCGCCATCGGCCGGGCGCTGCTGTCGGACCCGGCATTGCTGGTGATGGACGAGCCGCTGGCAGCGCTGGACGAGGGCCGCAAGGCCGAGATCATGCCCTGGCTGGAACGCCTGCGGGACCAGATCCGGCTGCCGATCCTCTATGTCAGCCATTCGGTGCCCGAGGTGCTGCGGCTGGCGACCACGGTTGTGCTGATGCGGCAGGGCCGTGTCAGCCATTCCGGCCCGCTGGCCGAGATCCTGGCCGACCCGGCGCTGGCCCCGCAACTGGGCGCGCGCGAGGCGGGGGCGCTGATCCGCGCCACGGTCGAGGGCCGCGAGCCCGACGGCATGACCCGCGTCGCCACCGCCGGCGGACCGATGCTGCTGCAGGAACTGGACCTGCCCCCCGGCCGGGTGCTGCGGCTGCGGATCCTGGCGCATGAGGTGATGCTGGCACGCGCGGCGCCGCAGGGCCTGTCGGCGCTGAACGTGCTGCCGGTCACGGTGACGCGGGTCGAGGGCGGGCTGGTGCAGCTGGCCCTGGGCGATGAGCGGATGCTTGCGCAAGTCACGCCGCGCTCGGTCAAGGCACTGGAATTGCAGCCGGGCATCGCCTGCCATGCCATCGTCAAATCGGTCTCGGTCCTGCCCAGCTAGGCCCGGTCGAGGCTTTGTCATTTGCGCAGCGCCCGGAGTTACGCTTATGCTGCCCGCAAAAAACATGAGGGCAGTATGAACAGGTTTCTCAAGCTCGCCATTGTCGGGCTGGTGGCCTCTTGCGGAGGGGGCGGGAACTACAAGGCACCGCGCAATCTGGAAAACGCCTGCGCCCTGGCGGCGGAACGTCCCGCCTATATGCGGGCGATGAAGGCGACCGAGCGGCGCTGGGGTGTCCCGGTGCATGTGCAGATGGCGACGATCCACCAGGAATCGAAATTCATCGGCGATGCGCGGACGCCGCATCGCTATGCGCTGGGAATCATCCCGATGGGCCGGCAAAGCTCGGCCTATGGCTACAGCCAAGCGCTGGACGACACCTGGGACGATTACCGCAAGCAGACCGGCAACCGCCGCGCCCGGCGCGACGACATCCGCGACGCCACCGATTTCATGGGCTGGTACATGAACGACTCGGCGCGGATGCTGGGCATCTCGAAATGGGATGCCGGCGCGCAATACCTGGCCTATCACGAAGGCCGCAACGGCTTCACCCGCGGCTCGCACAATTCCAAGCCCTGGCTGATGAACGTGGCCGGCAAGGTCCAGACCCGGGCCGAGCTTTACCGGATGCAGCTCGCCTCCTGCCGCTGACCTGCCGGCGGCCGCCCGCAGCGGCGCGGCCGCCCATGGGTATTTATGAAACGATGAAAGACGGAGGCGCGGCGCGCGCGCTTCTCTGTTGTCCCAATACCCGTGCCGGCCGCCCTGCCGGCGCGGCGCCTTGGGCACGGCGTCCGCAACCCGCCCGCAGCCCTATCGGCGGCGGGCGATCTCGTTCTCGATGGCGAAGGTCGAGGGTTTGAAGGACACGCCGGTCTTCATGTCGCCCAGGATGACCGTGGTGCGCTTTCCGGCATCATCGGTCACCACCCATTGCCGCAACTGCGTCGGGTTGGCGGTAAAGACCATCTGGATATTGCCGTATTCCGGATGCTGCGGATCCTGGGCGGTGACGACGGTGGTGTTCTTCTTCTCGGCATAGCCGGTCACCATCCGGGCCTGGCCCAGGTTGATGTTCGGCGCCAGGATCAGCGACAGCGGCGTCTTGGACAACGGATATTGCTGCGGCGCGCTGCGGGTCTTGCCGTCGAACACCGCCACCTGCCCGGCCGAGGCCAGCACCAGGGTGCGATCCCCCTTGTATTCGAACCGCACCCGGTTCGGGCGGTGGATATAAAGCACCCCGGTCGAGATCGACCCATCGGCATTCACCTGGGTGAAATCCGCCGTGGCGGTCTTCAGGCCGTTGAGATAGCGCGAGATCTCGTTCAGCGGGATCTTCTCGGCCAGGGCGGGGAAGGCCATGGCAAGGCACAGGACGGGCGCAAGGGCGAGCGTTTTCAGTTTCATGGGCTGGATGATACCGATCCTTCGATGTCTTGCACATCACGTTCACTGGATGCGCGGCCTCTCAACGCTGACAGCGGTGTGAGCGTTCCTTCAAGGCATTTGCGTCGGGCCTTTCCGGGCGCGAAGCCGGCGCCGAATTTTGCGGGGAATTTTGCGGGACGCGGCCTAGAGCCGCCGCCCGGTCAGCAGCCGCGGCATCGGATGCAGGCTCAGCCCCGCCGCCTGCCGCATGAAGCCGCGCCGCAGCGGCGGGAGGGCATCGACCAGGCCCATGCCGATCTCGCGTGCGGCGCGCAGCAGCGGATTGACGTTGGAGAACAGCGTGTTCACCCCGTCCATGCCCAGCGCCAGCGCCGTCGCGTCCGGGCGGCGCCAGTCCTGATAGCGCGCCAGGACCAGCTCGGCGCCGATATCCTCGCCGCGGCGGCGGGCGGCGACCAGAACCTCGGCCAGCGCCGCCACGTCGCGCAAGCCCAGGTTCAGCCCCTGCCCCGCCACCGGATGCACGCCATGCGCCGCATCGCCGACCAGCGCCAGGCGCGCATCGACATAGCGTTCCGCCAGGGTCAGGTTCAGCGGATAGGAGAATCGGGGACCGGCCAGCCGGATCTCGCCCAGGAAATCGCCGAAGCGCGGGCGCAGCGCCGCCAGGAATTCCGCATCCGGCAGGGCGATGATGGCGCGGGCCTGGGCCGCGGCCTCGGACCAGACGATCGAGCTGCGATTGCCCGGCAGCGGCAGGATGGCCAGCGGGCCGGTGGGCATGAAATACTGATGCGCGGTGCCGTGATGCGGCAACGCGTGATCGACCGCCGCCACCAGCGCGATCTGGCCGTAGTCGCGGCCGGTGCGCCGGATGCCGGCGCGTTCGGCCACGCCCGATTGCCGGCCGTCGGCGCCGACCAGCAGCCGGGCCCGCAAATCGCGGCCATCCGACAGCGCGACCCTGATGGTCGCGCCCTCGACCTGCTGCGCGGTGACCGAAACCCCCGGCAGATGCGTGACCCGGTCGCGCATCGCGGCCAGCAGCGCGCGATAAAGGAACCTGTCTTCAAGCATGTAGCCCAGCCGGCCCTCTTCGATCTCGGCGCCGTCGAAATGCAGGCCGAAGGGGCCGGGCCCGTCGCCGGGGGCGCCTTGCGTGGCCTCGACCCTGCGGATCTCCTGCGCCTTGTCCGCCAGATCGCGCCACAGCCCCAGCGCCGCCAGCAGCCGCTGCGAGGCCAGGGCCAGCGCATAGGCGCGGCCGTCGAAGGCATCGCCGGCGCGGGCATCGGCGGGACGCGCGTCCACCACCGCCACGGTCAGGCCGGCATCCGCCAGCGCCAGCGCCAGGGCCGGGCCGTTCAGCCCGCCGCCGGCGATCACCACATCGAAATCCGTCATCATGGCCCCGCACTATGCCTGTCGCCCGAACAATGTCCATGTAACAAAGCCGCGCGCCATGCGCCATTGCGGGCGCCCCCGCGCCGGGCTAGCCTGAGCCAGGATTGGCAGGGCAGGAATGTCGGGGAAGCGGATGGATTGGCTCAGGGCATCGGCGGCGGAACAGGGGCGGGCCATCCTCGCCGGGTTGATCAGCCCGGTCGGGCAGGCCGAAGCCTATCTCGAGGCCGCGGCGCGCCATCCCTATGGCAAGCGCATCTATGCCCGGCTGACCCCGGAACGCGCCCGCGCCGAAGCCGTCGCCGCCCATGACCGCGCCCGCGCCGGGCTGCGGCGCGGATTGCTGGACGGGGTGGCGATCAGCTGGAAGGACAATATCGACAGCGCCGGCACCGCGACCGAGGCCGGCTCGCGCCTGCTGGCCGGGCGGGTGCCGGAACGCGACGCCGCCATCCTGGCCGGCGCCACGCTGGACGGGCTGGTCTGCCTGGGCAAGACCCACATGACCGAGCTGGCCTTTTCCGGCCTGGGCGTGAACCCGATGACGGCGACGCCGCCGAACAGCATCGACCCGGCCCTGGCGCCGGGCGGCTCAAGCTCTGGCGCGGCGGTGTCGGTGGCGCTGGGACTGGCGGCGGCGGCCATCGGCAGCGACACCGGCGGCTCGATCCGGGTGCCGGCGGCATGGAATGGGCTCGTCGGCTTCAAACCCACCACCGGCGCGGTGCACGGCAAGGGCATCGTGCCGCTGTGCCGGCGCTTCGACGTGGCCGGCCCCATCGCCCGCACGGTCGAGGATTGCGCCGAGCTGTTCGCGGTGCTGCGCGGCGAGAATGCGCCGGATCTTTCCGATGCCAGCCCGGCCGGGTTGCGGCTGATGGTGCTGGACGGCGTGCCCTTCGACGAGGCGCGCGAGGCCCCGGTCGCGGCTTTCCAAGATGCGGCGGACCGGCTCGCCAAGGCCGGCGCCCGCATCACCCATGCCGCGCCGCCCTGCGTGGCCGAGGCCATGGCGCTGGCCGCGATCCTGTTCGCCCCCGAGGCCTATGGCATCTGGCGCGACCAGATCGAGGACGCGCCCGAGCTGATGTATCCGCCGATCCTCGACCGGTTCCGCGGCGGCAAGGAGGTTCTGGCCGCCACCTATGTCGACGGCTGGGAGGAACTGGCCCGGCTGCGCGCCAACTGGGACCAGCTGGTCGCCGGCTTCGACGCGGTGATCCTGCCGACCGCGCCGATCCTGCCGCCGCCGGTGAACCGGCTGTTGACCGAGCCGGATTTCTTCGCGCGCGAGAACCTGCTGACCCTGCGCAACACCCGGATCGGCAACCTGCTGAACCTGCCCGCGATCAGCCTGCCCACCGGTCATCCGGCCTGCGGGATCATGCTGATGGGCCGCTCTGGCCATGACCGCGCCCTGCTGGCCGCCGCCGCCGCGGCCGAGGCCGCCTTGCGCTGACCCCCGGATTTCTTGGGGAAACCCCCGGAAAACCCGGGTCCGTCGCCCGCGAAACTCTGGACGCATGGGGGGATTGCCGGTAATCTTGGCCGCGAACGGGGCGCAACGACCCCGAATGAGAGGCAGCCATGGCAATTCCCGAGCGGTTCTCGAACCTGCCGGATTACGCGTTTCCGCGCCTGCGGAAACTGCTCGCGGGTATCGAACCCGGGGGCGATCCCCTGATCCTGACCATCGGCGAGCCGCGCCACGCGCTGCCGGATTTCGTCGGTCCGGTCATGGCCGAGAGCATCGCCGATTTCGGCAAATACCCCGCGAACGAGGGCACGGCCGAGTTGCTGGCGGCGATCTCGGGTTGGCTCCAGCGCCGCCACGGGCTGGATGTGGCGCCCGAGCGGATCATGGCGCTGAACGGCACGCGCGAGGGGCTGTTCAACGCCGCCCTGGCGCTGGCGCCCGAACGCAAGAACGGCCAGCGCCCGGCGATCTTGGTGCCGAACCCGTTCTATCAGGTCTATGCCGTGGCCGCCGCCGCCGTCGGCGCCGAGCCCGTCTTCGTGCCCGCCGCGCCCGAGACCGGGCACCTGCCGCGCTTTGCCGACCTGCCGGCGGCGGTGCTGGAGCGCGCCACGGTGGCCTATCTGTGTTCGCCCGCCAATCCGCAGGGCAGCATCGCCTCCGAGGATTATCTCGAAGAACTGATCGCGCTGGCCGAGCGGCACGATTTCCTGGTCTTTGCGGACGAATGCTATTCCGAGATCTGGCGCGACGCGCCGCCGCCCGGCGCGCTGGCGGTGGCGACGCGCATGGGGCTGCCCGACCGGGTGGTGATGTTCAACTCGCTGTCGAAACGTTCGAACCTGCCGGGGCTGCGCTCGGGCTTCGCGGCGGGCGGCGTGGAACAGATCGCCCAGATGCGGCGGTTGCGCAGCTATGCCGGCGCGCCGCTGCCGCTGCCGGTGCAGCGGGTCAGCGCCATGGCCTGGGGCGACGAGGGCCATGTCGAGGCCAGCCGCGCGCTTTATCAGCAGAAATACGCCATCGCCGATCGGGTGCTGGGCAATGTGCCGGGCTATCAGCCGGTGCAGGGCGGCTTCTTCCTGTGGCTGCCGGTCCCGGACAGCGTCGGCACCGGCGAGGATGCGGCGAAGAAGCTTTGGGCCGAAGCCGGCATCCAGGTGCTGCCCGGCGCCTATCTGGCCCGCGACGGCCAGGCCGGCAATCCGGGCCGGAATTTCATCCGCGTGGCGCTGGTCGCCCCGGCGGAGCAGACCGAGGCGGCGCTGAACCGCCTGAAAAACTGTTTGTATCAAGGGGGTTGACGCATGGCGAGCTGGCAGGCGAAACACCGCGATCCGCTGTTCGACCAGAGCACGCAGGCGGCGCTGGAACGGCGCGGCAAGGAACTGCTGGGCGCGGGCCTGGTGATCCTGGGCGTGCTGATCGCGATGATGCTGGTCAGCTATTCCCCCGACGATCCCAGCTTCATGTCGGCGACCGACCAGCCGGCGCAGAACTATCTGGGTCGTTTCGGGGCCTATGTCGCCTCGGCGCTGTTCATGATCACCGGCTATGGCACCTGGGTTCTGGTGGTCGGCGCCGTGGTCTGGGGCCTGCGGCTGATGCTGCACCGGGGCGAGGAGCGGCTGATGCGCGGCATCTTCCTGCCCATCGCCATGGTGCTGGTGTCGATCTATGCCACCTCGATGGCCCCGCCCCCGGGCTGGACGCAAAGTTTCGGCCTGGGCGGCCATCTGGGCGACATGCTGATGGGCGGCATGCTGTCGGCCATGCCGATGAAGGCCTCGATCGCCATCAAGGTTCTGGCGCTGCTGACTGCCGCGGGCGCCCTGGCCTTCCTGGCCTTCGTTCTGGGCTTCGACCGCAAGGAGCTGACGGCGATCCGCGGTTTCCTGGCCGAGGGGCTGGCCACCGCCCGCATTCTGGCGCTTCATGCGGTGGATCGCGGCGCGCGGCTGTCCTCGGGCGCGGCGCGCGGGCTCAAGACCCGCGCCGAGGCCCGGCGCGATCGCGTCGGCCGGGCCGGGGCGGCCGCCCTGCCGCAGGCACCGCGCAGCGGCCTGCCGGGCCTGCGCCCTGCCCCGGCGCCGCTGGCCGAGGACCGCGATTTCGCGCCCGAGCCCGAGCTGATCGACCCCGACACCCATTATGCCGAGGATGACGAGCCGCCCTCGAACGCCGCCATCAGCGCCCGCATCACCGATGCCATCCGCACCCGCTCGGACGGCAACAGCCTGCTTTCGGCAGTGACCGCGCGGCTGGCCGGCGCCCGCGCCGCGCCGGCGCGCGCCGAACCGCCGCTGAGCGCCGATGAGGACGAGGACGAGGGCGAGGATTTCGCCAACCCCGTCAGCGCCGCGCCCTTCGGCGCCGAGACGCCGCGCGTGGTGGTGCCGCCGAAGAAGCCCGCGCCCTCGCGGCAGGCGCAATCCGAGGCGCAGCCGGCGCTGCGTTTCGACGAGGCGGCCGGCCATTACGAGCATCCGCCGCTGTCGCTCTTGACCGCGCCGACCACCGTCGAGCGCCACCAGCTCTCGCAAGAGGCGCTGACCGAGAACGCCCGGATGCTGGAAGCGGTGCTGGACGATTACGGCGTCAAGGGCCAGATCACCGAGGTCCGGCCCGGCCCGGTGGTCACGCTTTACGAGCTGGAGCCGGCGCCGGGGCTGAAGGCCAGCCGGGTGATCGGCCTGGCCGACGACATCGCACGCAGCATGTCGGCGCTGTCGGCGCGGGTCTCGACCGTGCCGGGGCGCAGCGTGATCGGCATCGAGCTGCCCAATGCCCGGCGGGAGAAGGTGGTGCTGCGCGAGATCCTGGCCTCCAAGGCCTATGGCGACGGCACCCAGCCGCTGCCGCTGGCGCTTGGCAAGGATATCGGCGGCGGGCCGGTGGTGGCGAATCTGGCCAAGATGCCGCATTTGCTGATCGCGGGGACCACCGGCTCGGGCAAGTCGGTGGCGATCAACACCATGATCCTGTCGCTGCTCTACAAGCTGACGCCCGAGGAATGCCGGCTGATCATGATCGACCCCAAGATGCTGGAACTGTCGGTCTATGACGGCATCCCGCATCTGCTGTCGCCGGTCGTCACCGACCCCAAGAAGGCGGTCGTCGCCCTGAAATGGGTGGTGGGCGAGATGGAGGAACGCTATCGCAAGATGTCCAAGATGGGCGTGCGCAACATCGAGGGCTATAACGGCCGCGTGAGCGAGGCGCTGGCCAAGGGCGAGTTGTTCAAGCGCACCGTGCAGACCGGCTTCGACGAGGATACCGGCGAGCCGGTCTTCGAGACCGAGGAATTCCAGCCCGAGACCTTCCCCTATATCGTCGTCATCGTCGACGAGATGGCCGACCTGATGATGGTCGCCGGCAAGGAGATCGAGGCCTGCATCCAGCGCCTTGCGCAGATGGCGCGCGCCTCGGGCATCCACCTGATCATGGCGACGCAGCGGCCCTCGGTCGATGTGATCACCGGCACGATCAAGGCGAACTTCCCGACCCGGATCAGCTTCCAGGTCACCTCGAAGATCGACAGCCGCACCATCCTGGGCGAACAGGGTGCCGAGCAACTGCTGGGTCAGGGCGACATGCTCTACATGGCCGGCGGTTCGCGCATCACCCGCGTCCACGGGCCCTTCGTTTCCGACGAGGAAGTCGAGGAGGTGGTGAACCACCTGAAAAGTTTCGGCCCGCCCAGCTACATGTCCGGCGTGGTCGAAGGCCCGGACGAGGAGCGCGCCGACAGCATCGACCAGGTGCTGGGGCTCAGCACCGGCGAGGGCGGCGATGCCGAGCTTTACGACATGGCCGTCGCCATCGTGGCCAAGGACCGCAAATGCTCGACCTCGTATATCCAGCGCAAGCTCGCCATCGGCTACAACAAGGCCGCGCGTCTGGTCGAGCAGATGGAGGAACAGGGCGTCGTCACCCCCGCGAACCATGTCGGCAAGCGCGAGGTGCTGGTGCCGGAGGTGTGAGCGACGCGCTTCGGGATGAAAGCAGGGCCGGGCCATGGCGCCCGGCCTTTTCATTGTGGCGAGGGCGCATGGAGGGCCGGGCAGGGTTAATTTGACTGATATGGCCGATCAGCGGTCACGGGCGCCGGACCGGCCTCCCGTGCGTGCGCGTGGCGGCGTCGAGCGCGGGATGGTTCAGCCCGCCCGCTCTCTGACGCGGCGGCCAAGGCCCGGTCCCGTCACGCGCAGTCCCGGCTTTTCGCCATGCGCGATTCTGTGAAGGCATCGCCCGATCCGGAAAGCCATCTCGCCCCCGCCAAGGCCAGAAACATGTCCGGCTTTGCCCTGATGATGGGACAGGGTAAGGCTGCCTGCAGAAGTTCCTGCAGAAGCATTATGTTATGTGGATTTCCTGGTGGAGCCGAGGGGAATCGAACCCCTGACCTCATCATTGCGAACGATGCGCTCTACCAACTGAGCTACGGCCCCATCGGCGTGCTATCTCGCCCAGCCGCCGCGCCTTGTCAAGAGCCGCGCGACCGGCCCGCATCGCTTTTTCGGCGCCGGTCGC
>NZ_JBHRXE010000037.1:221666-270496 GCF_042648325.1 Paracoccus simplex
CCCCCGCCGGTGGCCGGCGGGGGCATGCGGTCACTCTGCCGCCTCGGCATAGGCCTCAAGCGGCGGGCAGGTGCAAATCAGGTTGCGATCGCCATAGGCATTGTCCACCCGCCCGACCGGAGGCCAGTATTTGTCCACCCTGAAAGCGCCCGGCGGGAAGCAACCCTGCTCGCGCGAATAGGCGCGGTCCCAGTCGGCGACCAGATCCTCGACCGTATGCGGGGCGTGGCGCAGCGGGCTGGCCTCGGCGCTGATCCGGCCCTCGGCGATCTCGGTGATCTCGTCGCGGATCGCCAGGAAGGCGGTGATCAGCCGGTCGATCTCGGCCTTGGTTTCCGATTCCGTCGGCTCGACCATCAGCGTGCCGGCGACCGGCCAGCTCATCGTAGGCGCGTGGAAACCGTTGTCGATCAACCGCTTGGCGATGTCGTCCACGGTCACGCCATGGTCCTGGAACGGCCGCGTGTCCAGGATGCATTCATGCGCCACCCGGCCGCGATTGCCCATGAACAGCACCGGATAGGCCCCGGCCAGCCGGCTGGCGACATAGTTCGCGTTCAGGATCGCCACACGCGTCGCCTGGGTCAGCCCCTCGCCGCCCATCATCAGGATATACGCCCAGGAGATCAGCAGGATCGAGGCCGAGCCCCAGGGCGCCGCCGAGACCGCCCCCGAGCCGGTCCGCGGATCGGCGGGCAGGAAGGGCGCCAGATGCGCCTTGACCCCGATCGGCCCCATGCCCGGACCGCCGCCGCCATGCGGGATGGCGAAGGTCTTGTGCAGGTTCAGGTGGCTGACATCGCCGCCGATCTCGCCCGGCTTCACCAGACCGACCAGCGCATTCATGTTGGCGCCGTCGATATAGACCTGGCCGCCGTGCTCGTGGGTGATGCGGCAGACCTCGCGCACCGTGTCCTCGAAGACACCGTGGGTCGAGGGATAGGTGATCATCACCGCCGCCAGCCTGTCCCCGGCCTTCGCCGCATGTGCGGCGAAATCCTCCAGGTCGATATCGCCGTTCGGCGCCGATTTCACCACCACGACCCGCATTCCCGCCATCTGCGCGCTGGCCGGGTTGGTGCCATGGGCGCTGACGGGAATCAGGCAGATGTCGCGCGTTTCGCCGCGCGCCTTGTGATAGGCGGCGATGGTCAGCAGGCCGGCATATTCGCCCTGCGCGCCGCTGTTCGGCTGCAGCGAGAACGCGTCATAGCCGGTGATCGCGCAGAGCTTCTCGGTCAGGTCGGCAAAGACCTCGTGATAGCCGGCGGCCTGGTCCTCGGGCGCAAAGGGATGCAGCGCGCCGAATTCCGGCCAGGTGATCGGCATCATCTCGGCGGCCGCGTTCAGCTTCATCGTGCAGCTGCCCAGCGGGATCATCGCCCGGTCCAGCGCCAGGTCGCGGTCCGACAGCCGGCGCATATAGCGCATCATCTCGGATTCCGCCCGGTTCATGTGGAAGACCGGATGGGTCAGGTAGTCGCTTTCGCGGATCAGCGGCTCGGGGATCGCCGGCGCCTCGGCCGGCGCGGCCGGATCGGTGATGCCGAAAGCGTCCAGCACCCGGGCGATCACGCCCGCATCCGTGGTCTCGTCGACCGAGATGCCGACCCGATCGCGCCCGACCTTGCGCAGGTTGATGCCGCGATGCCGGGCGGCGGCCAGGATCCCCGCCTGCCCCACGCCCACCCGCACGGTGACGGTGTCGAAAAACGCCTCGGGCTGGAACTCGGCCCCGGCGGCGCGCAGCGCCTCGGCCAGGGTGACCGCGTTCAGATGCACCCGCTGGGCGATGGCGCGCAGGCCCACCGGCCCGTGGAACACCGCATAGAAGCTCGCCATCACCGCCAGCAGCGCCTGGGCGGTGCAGACGTTCGAGGTCGCCTTTTCGCGGCGAATATGCTGCTCGCGGGTCTGCAGCGACAGGCGATAGGCCTGGTTGCCCTTGGCGTCGATGGACACGCCGACGATCCGCCCCGGCATCGCGCGCTTCAGCTCGTCACGGCAGGCCATGAAACCGGCATGCGGACCGCCATAGCCCATGGGCACGCCGAAGCGCTGCGCCGAACCGATGGCGATATCGGCCCCCATGGCGCCCGGCTCCTTCAGCACGCAAAGCGCCAGCAGGTCGGTGGCCATGATCGCCACCGCGCCCGCCGCATGCAGCGCCGCGATCTCGGCGGAGTAGTCCCGGATCTCGCCGAAGGTGCCGGGATACTGGAAGATGGCGCCGAAGACCTGCGAAGGGTCGCATTGCCGGCCGCGGACGATCTCGATGCCCAAGGGCGCGGCACGGGTCTCGATCACGGCGACGGTCTGCGGATGCAGGTTTTCGCTGACGAAAAAGGCGCGGGCCTTGGACTTCGCCGCGCGCTGCGCCATGGCCATGGCCTCGGCGGCGGCGGTCGCCTCGTCCAGCAGCGAAGCATTGGCCACCGGCAGCCCGGTCAGATCGGCGACCATGGTCTGATAATTCAGCAACGCCTCCAGCCGGCCCTGAGCGATCTCGGGCTGATAGGGGGTGTAGGCGGTATACCAGGCCGGGTTCTCCAGGATGTTGCGCTGGATCGCCGGCGGCGTGACGGTGCCGTAATAGCCCTGCCCGATCAGGCTGGTCATGACCTGGTTCTTCGCCGCCACCTCGCGCATGCGCTGCAGCAGCGCCGCCTCGGACAGCGCCGGCCAGTCCAGCGGTTCGGATTGCCGGATGCTCGCCGGCACGGTCTGGCCGATCAGCTCCTCCAGCGTCTCGGTGCCCACGACCTTCAGCATCGCCGCCATCTCGGCCGGTGAAGGCCCGATGTGACGGCGATTGGCGAAATCGTCGGGATTATAGTCGGTCGGGGTCCATTTACCCATCACTGGCCTCGATGCATCGGTATGGTCTCAACATTGCCTTGGAAAAAGCGCAGAGGAACCGGCAACGCCCGCCCCGCCTTTTCCAAATACCCTCGGGGGGTCCGGGGGGCGAAGCGCCCCCGGCTTCCGCCGGGCCGCGGGGCCCGGCCATCTCAGCCGATCAGCGCCTGATAAGCCGCCTCGTCCATGAAACCGGACAGGTCGACCGAGACCGGCTTGATGCGGAAGAACCAGGCCGCCAGCGGGTCCTCGTTCACCGCACCGGGCGCGTCGGGCAGCGCCTCGTTGACGGCGGTGATCACGCCGGCGACCGGCGCCACGATATCCGAGGCGGCCTTGACCGATTCGATCACCACGATCTCCTCGCCCGCCTCGACCTCGCGCCCGACCTCGGGCAGCTCGACGAAGACGACATCGCCCAGCTGCTCGCTGGCATGGGCGGTGATGCCGACGGTGATCTCGTCGCCGTCCTGTTTCAACCATTCGTGGTCTTCGGTGTATTTCAGCATGCCTGGCCTCTCAGCGCTTGTAGCTCGGTTGGTGGAAGGGAAGCGGGGTGACGGTCACGGGCAGCCGCTTGCCGCGCAGCTCGGCCCACAAGGACGTGCCGGCGGCAAGCCCGGCAGGCAGGATCGCCATGGCGACCGGCCCGCCGACCGAGGGGCCGAAGCCGCCCGAACAGACCGTGCCGATCGCTGCGCCGCCCTCGGCCGCGTCGAAGATCTCGACCCCCTCGCGGATGGGCGCGCGGCCCTCGGGGCGCAGGCCCATGCGGCTGCGCGCCGCGCCTTCGGCCAGTTCCTGCAGGATCGGCCCGGCGCCCGGGAAACCGCCCGCCCGCGCGCCGCCCGCGCGGCGGACCTTGGGAATCGACCAGCCCAGCCCGGCCGCGCCCGGCAGGGTCGAGGCATCCATGTCATGGCCGTAAAGCGGCATCCCCGCCTCCAGCCGCAGGCTGTCGCGGGCGCCCAGCCCGATCGGCGCCACCTCGGGCTCGGCCAGCAGCGCCTCGGCCAGCGCGACCGTGCGGTCGCCGGGCACGGAAATCTCGAACCCGTCCTCGCCGGTATAGCCCGAGCGGCTGACCCAGAGCGTCGCGCCCTGCCAGTCGAACTCGGCCACGTCCATGAACTTCATCGCCTGCGCGCCGGGGACCAGCCGGGCCAGCACCTGCGCGGCCTCGGGGCCCTGCAGGGCCAGCAGGCCGCGATCCGTCACCGGCTGGACCGAGATGCCCGCGGCCTCCAGCCGGCGCAGATGGGCGATGTCCTGCTCGGCGCAGGCGGCATTCACCACCAGAAACAGGTGGTCGCCCTTGTTGGCGATCATCAGGTCGTCGAGGATGCCGCCCGCGTCGTTGGTGAACAGGCCGTAACGCTGCCGGCCCTCGGCCAGCCCGACCACATCTGCGGGCACCAGCGTCTCCAGCGCCTCGGCCGCGCCGGGGCCGCGCAGGATCACCTGACCCATGTGGCTGACATCGAACAGGCCGGCATGGCTGCGGGTATGCAGATGCTCGTTCAGCACGCCCATCGGATATTGCACCGGCATGTCCCAGCCGGCAAAGGGCACCATCTTCGCGCCGCGCGAAAGGTGCAGGTCGTATAGCATCGTGCGCCGAAGCTCGGCCATGGGCATCCCCTGTCTTGCGGGCGGACCGATCCCGCCCGGTTAGATGCCCCCTCTGTCCCTACCCCAAATGGGGGCGCCTGAGATCGTTATCCCTTCGGCGGGCGGCGGCGGCCGCCTCTCTCCAGAGCGTACATTGGAAAACGGTCCCTTTGCCTGAGAGATTCCCGGGGCGGTTGCTCCTTCGGCCCTAGCTTGCGCCAATGTCTCCCGATTTCCTACTTTTGTCGTAGCCGGGCGGCAGGGTTCTGGCAAGAGCCTTCCTGCGCCCGCCCGGCTACCCGCGCCCTCAGATCGAGATATTCGCGGCGCCGCCGTCCAGCAGGATGTTCTGCCCGACGATGAACCGGGCATGCTGGCTGCACAGGAAGGCGCAGGTGGCGCCGAAATCCTCGGGCAGGCCATAGCTGCGGGTCGGGATGGTCGCCTCGCGGCGTTGGCGGGCCGCGTCGACGCTGATGCCCTCGGCCCTGGCGACGCCGGAATCCAGGCTGTCGGCGCGGTCGGTGGCATGGATGCCGGGCAGCAGGTTGTTCACCACCACGCCATGCGGCGCCACCTGCCGCGACATGCCGGCGACAAAGCCGGTCAGCCCGGCGCGGGCGGTGTTCGACAGGCCCAGGATGGCGATGGGCGTGCGCACCGATTGCGAGGTGATGTTGACCACCCTGCCCCAGCCGCGTTCCATCATGCCCGGCACCAGCGCCTGCATCAGCGCGATGGCGGTCAGCATATTGGCGTCGATGGCCTTGATGAAATCCTCGCGCGACCAGTCGGTCCAGCTGCCGGGCGGCGGGCCGCCGGCATTGTTGACCAGGATGTCGGCCTGCCCGCCCAGGGCGTCGAGCACCGCGGCGCGGCCTGCCTCGGTGGTGATGTCGGCGGCGACCGGCGTGACCGAAACGCCGTGCTTCGCCGCGATCTCCTCGGCCGTGGCCGTCAGCGCCTCGGCGCCGCGGGCGTTGATGACCAGATCGACCCCGGCCTCGGCCAGCGCCTCGGCGCAGCCCCGGCCCAGGCCCTTTGACGCGGCGCAGACAAGGCCCTTCCTGCCCCTGATCCCCAGATCCATGGCTTCCCTCCTGTTCAGCTTGCCGACAAGGAAGCGCGGGGCGGCCGGATTGTCCAGTTCAGAAGCAGAGGATCTCGGCCTCGGCCTCGGCGCGGTGGAAATTCGCGACCATGTCGTTGGTGCCCATGTTGCGGAACGCGGCCGAGCGTTCGCCGCCCATCTGCCGCATGGCCATCACCGTCTCGGCCTTGACATAGGCGTCATAGGGCAGGATCTCGGCGATCTGGTCGATGGCGCAGCTGCATTTGTCCAGCACGTCGCGGGTTTGGCCGTTCGTCGCCATGCAGACGAAGACGTAATCGGCCCGCGCATTGGTCGGATAGTCGTTGACCGCCTGCGCCCCGGCCGTGCCGGCCCAGATCGCAAGCGCGGCCGTCAGGGTCGCCCGGATCATTTCAACACCATTTCGCTGTCATAGGCGGGCCGCCCGCCCGCCAGGGGTCCGGTCCGCGCCACCATGCTGCGGATCGGCTGCTTGGGATCGCCCAGGGTGAAGCGCAGCTCCAGCGTATCGAAGCCGGCCATGCGCTCGCGGTTCTTGTCGTCGCGGAACGGCGCGAAGCTGGCGATGGTGACGTCGCCCTCGTGCCGCAGCTCGCCGCCGCGGAACAGCGCATCCTTGAGGCGGTTGCGGATATAGAACGGGCTGCCGCCGGTCAGCGCCGCCATGTCCCGCGCGGTGGTTTCCAGAAAGAAGGTCAGCACCGGATCGCCGCCCGAAACCGGGAACGGCCCGATCCGGCGCTTGATGCGCGCCGTTTCCTCGGCCAGTTCCAGCACCGGCTTGCCGTCCGAGGGGTCTTTGGCGGCGCGCAGGGTGATCGTGCCCTCGCCCAGCGGCGTGAAGCCTTCGGCCACCGGCCCGGTCTGGCTGATCTGCCAGACCAGCGGCCCCTGCGCCAGGTTCCAGGGCCCGCGATCGGCAAAGACCAGGTCGCCCGCCTCGTCCGCCTGCAGCGGCGAGACGGCGGCGACAAGCCCGACCAGGGCCAGCATGCGCAAAACTCTCATGGCGGTTTCTTCCCTTCCCTGTTGCCGAGCCTGCCCCCGGCCGGCCGGCCGCGAAAGCCCGCGACCGGCAGTCTCGTGCTTTGGTCTTAGGCCAGCATGGCTTGCAGCATGGCCTGCAGATCCTCGGGCCGGATCGGCTTTTCCAGCAGCGGCACATCGACGGACTGGCTGGCGCGCGCCAGCTCGGGTGCCCGCTGGGCGGTGACCAGGATCGCCGGCACCGCCTGGCCCGCCGCCTGGCGCAGCGCCGCGATGGCCTGCAGGCCGGTATCGCCGTTGTCCAGGTTGTAATCGGCGATCACCACGTCCGGCGGCTCGTCCCCCATCTGCGCCAGCGCCTCGGCGATGCCGCCCGAGACGCGCGGCACCATGCCCAGCCGGTCCTTCAGCAGCAGTTCCAGCGCCCGGCGCATGGCGTCGTCATTCTCGACCACCAGCGCCACCCGGCCGCGCAGCGACGGGCCGCCGCCGGCGCCCTCGGCCCGGGCCGGCTCGACCCCCGGCGCCACCAGCGGCAGGCTGACGCGGAACACGGTGCCGCGCCCCGGCTCGCTGTCCATGGCGATGGGATGGCCCAGCTTGGCGCAGGCGCGGCGCACGATCGACAGGCCCAGCCCCATGCCCGGCACGCCACCGCCCTCGCGGCCGATGCGCTGGAACTCGTCGAAGATGCGGGCGCGGTCGGGGGCGGCGATGCCGATTCCGGTGTCGTAGATCTCCAGCCAGGCGCGCTCGCCGCGCTTCCTGACGCCCACCAGCACGCCGCCGCGGTCGGTATACTTGATCGCGTTCGAGATCAGGTTCTGCGCGATGCGCCGCAGGAAGGTCGGGTCGCTTTCCACCACAGCCATGGTCGGCGCGAAGCTCAGCCGCAGGCCCTTAGCCTCGGCCATCGGCGCGTATTCCACCGCCAGGCGGCGGAACATGTCGCCCAGATCCACGGGCTTGCGCTGGAACTCGATGCGCTGGCTGTCCAGCCGCGAGATGTCCAGCACCGCATGCATCAGCTCCTCGACCGATTCGAAGGCGCCCGACAGCCGGTCGGTCAGCTCGCGCTGCAAGGGGTCCAGCGTGGTGTCCTTCAGCGCCGACAGGAACAGCTTGGCCGCCGACAGCGGCTGCAGCAGGTCGTGGCTGGCGGCACGCAGGAAGCGGGTCTTCGAGCGGTTCGCCTCCTCGGCCGAGGCGCGGGCCACGGCCAGCTCGCGGTTGCGTTCGGACAGGTCGGCCAGCGCCTGTTCCAACTCGCGGGTGCGGACCTGCACCTCCTGCTCCAGCGCCACGGCGGCCTGGAACATCGACCAGGCCGAGCCGCGGCTTTCCTCCAGCCGGTCGATGCGTTCGACCAGCACATCGGCGATGCGCGTCAGCTTCTCGACCCGCCGGCCGGGGGGATCGTCGTCACGCAGGAACATGGCTCATCCCGCCTCGGGGGGCATCAGCGCCATGCCGACGAAGGTCTGGTTCACATGCATGCCGCTGTGCTGCTCGCCATAGGTGTTGAAGCCGACGACGCGGTAGCGGGCCAGCAGCTCGGACATCTGCCCGGTCATGCCGGCGCGTTCCAGCGCCAGGCGCCGCAGGATGCAGTCGAAGCCCAGCACCATCAGCGGCGGGCGCGGCAGCGCGTCCATCACCTCGGCAAAGCCGCGGGTCATGTCCATGGCCCGGCCCAGCGTCAGGATGTGGCCGGGCTCGGTGCCCGAAAGCAGCTCCAGCCCGCCCTCGCGGGTGATGGCGCGGATGGCCCGGACATGGTGGCGCTTGCCGGTGCGCAGCAGCAGCGGATGGCGGGCGAATTCCGTCTGGGTCAGCGCATGCAGCGGCACGCCGGCCAGCCGGGCATATTCCTGCGCCGCCGGCTCGGCGTTCAGCTCCAGGATGATGCGGTTATGGGTGTCGGCGGCGGTGACCACGGCGCGCTTGTCGGTGGGGCTGAAATGCGAGAACAGCACCTCGGAAATCGCCAGGTCGGTCTCGATCAGCACGAACAGCGCCGCGCCCTCGTGCACCGCGCCGTCGACCATCTGGCAGGTCGGCGCGAACAGCATCCCCTCGGCGCTGGAGCCGCCGACCACCGGCAGGCCGGGGATCGCCGCGTCCAGCGTCGCGGTCAGCACGTCCTCCTGCCGGGCCAGCGCGTCGGGCAGCAGCACCCCGAAGCTGGACCGGCGCAGGTCCGGCCGGAAATCGACATGGAAGCGGCGCAGCGTCGCCATCCATTCCGAGACCGGCACCAGCGCCTGGTCGCGCAGCACGCAGACGCCGACGCGAAAGCTGGCGGCGGGGAAACCCACGGCCGTCACCGTGGCCGCGCAATAGCCCTGCGGCCCGATCTCGCCGGCCGAGGAACAGCCGACCACCCGGCAATCCGGGCCAAGCCGCCGGCGCAGCTCGGCACCCAGCGCGGGCAGGCCCTCGGCCGGCATGCCGAACAGCAGGACCAGCGCCGGTTCCTGCGGCGCCATCGCCTGGGCGATGCAGGCGGCGGCATCGGCGCCGGCGGCCGGGACCGAGATGGCGACGGGCGCCGGCGCCAGGACCGGCCGCGCCCTGGCCCGCCGGCGCGGGCCTGGCCAGGGCTCGGGCGAGGCGGTGCTCATGCCGGTTCGAACAGCCTGACGCTATTGGCCAGCAGCACCGCCTGGGTGCGACGGCGGGCGTTGATCTTGGACATGATCGCGGTGATGTGGGTCTTGACCGTGGCCTCGGCGATGGACAGCTCGTAGCTGATCTCCTTGTTGGCCTTGCCCTGGCAGATCAGCCGCAGGATCTTCATCTGCTGCGGCGTCAGGCTGGCGAAGCGGCGGGCCAGCTCGGCGCGGGCGGCGTCCTCCTCGCCGATGCTGTCGGGCTGGTAGCTGTCGGGGGTCACCCGCTCGCCCTCCCACATGCGGCGCAGGCTGTCGACCAGCGCCTCGCGGCCCAGGGACTTGCTGATATAGCCCTGCGCCCCCGCCGCCATCGCCGCCGAGATCATGGCGTTCTCCAGATCGGCCGAGATCATGGTGATCGGCACGTCCGGGATCTGCCGGCGCAGCGTGACCAGCCCCTCGGCCCCGCGGGCATCGGGCAGGTTCAGGTCCAGGATCACCGCGTCCGGCGCCCCTTGGGCGCGAATCTGCTCCTGCGCGGCCGCCAGGCTGCGGGCGGTGCGGACGTTCTTCAGCCCGAAGCTGATCTTCAGCGTCAGGGCGAGCGCGTCGCACATCAGCGGATGGTCGTCCACGATCAGGATCTCGCGGACCCGATCAGCGGAGAGCCTTGGCGATGCGGCGCGGTCTTGCGACTGCATTTCGGCTGAGGCCATCGTTCTCCTCCCAAAGAAACGATAGGGGCCGGGGCTGTGGCGCACGCCGGCCTGTTGCTCCATCTTAAGACCACCGCCCGCCGGCGCAAGCCTGTTGGACCACGAACCCGGTTTCGGGTTACGACTTCCGATGTATTGGCCTGGATTCGGGCCCGTGTCACTTTCAACCAGTCCAAGGGGAAAATCAGCATGCGACTCAGCCGGAGAATCACCCTGATGGCCGGGGCGGCCGCCCTGGCCGGGCTGGCGCTGCCCGCCCGCGCGCAAACCCCGGTGATCCGCATCGGCACGCTGGAGAACGGCACCGTCAACTGGGAGATCGAGACGATCCGCAAGCGCGGCCTCGACACCGCGAACGGCTTCACGCTGCAGCCGATGATCCTGGCCGGCAACCCCGCCACCCAGGTCGCCATGCAGGGGGCCGAGGTCGACACCATCGTCTCGGACTGGCTGTGGGTGGCGCAGCAGCGGGCGCGCGGTACCGGCTTCCGCTTCTTGCCCTATTCCACCGCCGTCGGTGGGGTGATGGTGCGCGGCGACAGCCCGGCGCGATCGCTTGCCGACCTGAAGGGCAAGAAGATCGGCATCGCCGGCGGGCCGGTGGACAAAAGCTGGCTGATCCTGCGCGCCTGGTCGCGCGAGAAGCTGGGCGAGGATCTGGCCGAGGTGACGCAGCAGGTCTTCGGCGCGCCGCCGATGATCCTGAACGCCGCCGAGACCGGCGAGGTCGATGCCGCGATCAACTTCTGGCATTTCCAGGCCAAGATGAAGGCGCGCGGCATGCGCGAGATCATGTCGGTCGGCACGGCGGCGGCCGATCTGGGCCTCGATCCCTCGACCCCGCTGCTGGGCTATGTGCTGCGCGACGACTGGATCGCGGCCAACCCGCAGCTTGCCGCCGGCCTGGCCCGCGCCTCTCGCGCCGCCAAGGAGCTGCTGGCCCGGGACGACGCCGCCTGGGACGAGCTGCGCCCGCTGATGGAAACGGCCGACGATGCCGAGTTCCAGGCGCTGAAGGCCGGCTGGCGCGCCGGCATCCCCGCCCCCGGCCCGGTGAACGCCGAGAACGCCCAGAAGATGTTCGCCACCATGGCCGAACTGGGCGGCGAGGAACTGACCGGCGGCGTCACCGCCCTGCCCGAGGGCCTGTTCTGGTGGCCGGAGTAGCCCCGACTTGACCGGAACGCCGAAGCCCCTGTCGCCCCGCCCCGGCCTGGTGCCGGGGATGCTGTCGATCCTGGCCATGCTGCTGCTGTGGACGCTGGCCTCGCAGCTGACCGACCGGCCGCAGACCCTGCCGGCGCCCTGGGATGTCGCGGCCCGCATCGGCCGGCTGGCGGCGACCGGCGAGCTGTGGTTCAACGCCGGCATGACGCTGTTCCGCGTCGCCGCCAGCTTCGCGCTGGCCATGGCGGCCGGCATGGCGCTGGGGCTGTGGATGGGCCGCTGGCGCGGGGCGGACCAGTGGCTCAATCCCGGCGTCATCATCCTGCTGAACGTGCCGGCGCTAGTGGTGATCGTGCTGTGCTACATCTGGATCGGCCTCAACGAGACCGCCGCCATCCTCGCCGTGGCGCTGAACAAGATCCCGGTGGTCACGGTGATGATCCGCGAAGGCACCCGCGCGCTGCGCCCCGACCTCGATGACATGGCCCGCGCCTTTCGCATGGCGCCGCTGGCGCGGCTGCGCCACGTCGTGCTGCCGCAACTGGCGCCGCATATCGCCGCCGCGGCGCGGGCCGGCATCTCGCTGATCTGGAAGATCGTGCTGGTGGTCGAGTTCCTGGGCCGCTCGAACGGCGTCGGCTTCAAGATCCACCTGCTGTTTTCCAGCTTCGACGTGACCGGGGTGCTGGCCTGGGCGCTGGCCTTCGTCGCCGTCATGCTGGCCATCGACCTGTTCCTGCTGCGGCCATGGGAGGCCCGCGCCAACCGCTGGAGGCAGGATGCGGCTTGAGCTGGAAGCCAAGACCTTCGGCCCGCGGCCGGTGCTGGGGGGCTTGTCGCTGGCGGTCGCGCGGGGCGAGCGGCTGGCGATCCTGGGCCCCTCGGGCATCGGGAAATCGACGCTGCTGCGCATCCTCGCCGGGCTGGACCGGAACTATCGCGGCCGGCTGGACGGCGCCGACCGCCTGGCCGTGGTGTTCCAGGAGCCGGTGCTGCTGCCCTGGCGCGACGCGGTGGCGAACATCGCCATCCCGACCGGTTGCGATGCGGCCACGGCGCGGGACTGGCTGGCGCAGGTCGGGCTGGCCGGGCACGAGGCGAAATTTCCGCGCCAGCTTTCGCTGGGCCAGCAGCGGCGGCTGGCGCTGGCCCGCGCCTTTGCCGCCGGCCCCGACATCCTGCTGATGGACGAGCCCTTCGCCTCGCTGGATGCCGATACGGCGGCGCGGATGCTGGCACTGACCGATGCGCTGCTGACCCGCAGCGGCGCCGGGCTGGTGCTGGTCACCCATGACCCGCGCGAGGCCGAGGCGCTGCATGCCCGGCCGCTGCTGCTGACGGGCCAGCCGGCGCAACTTCAGACCCGGCCTCAGAACGACTGATCCCAGACCCGGCCGTCGGTGTCCTGGGCATGGACCGTCACCGGCCCCTCGCCCGGCGCATGGGCAAAGCGGAACACCGGGTCTTCCGAGATCGAGATCCCGGCCTCCATGGTGAACAGCGGCGTCTCGCCCTGCTTGACCTCCAGCACCTGGATGAACTCGGCCGGGATGGTCAGCAGCGTCACCTGGTCGCGCTGCAGGCCCGAGAAATTCGGGTGCCGGATCATCAGCGTGCCGACCTGCCGCCCGGCCTCCTCGGCCTGCCGGAACTTCATCTGGCCCATGGCGGCGCGCACCTCGTCCATGCTTTTGCCGGCCGGCGCCGCGCAGCCGCCCGAAGCCTTGACGAAGCGCCCGGCCATGACCTTGCGCCCGTCGGCCAGCGTGGCGATGGCGCGCAGGTCGGAATAGCTGTCCACGCGCACCCGCACCTCGAAATCCAGCGGCATCAGCGCCTCGCCAAAGGTGAACTCGGCCGCGACCGGCGCCGGATTGCCGTCCACCACCAGGGTCAGCGCGGTGATCGCCGGCGCGCCGGGCGGCTGGGTGATATGCACCGGCACCAACGCCGGATTGTCGGCGCGCGGCGGGGCATCCAGATCGAAGACCGCCGGATCGACCGGCGGCTCGGCCTCGGTGCCGATCACCGCCAGCCGCATGTCGTCCCACAGGGCCGAGGGCTGCATCGGGTTCGCCACCTCGGTCGCCCCCGCTTTCTGGACCAGGGCCGGCGCGGCCAGCAGGGCCATCACAAGGGCCACAATCAACGAATGTCTCATATCCGTTTCTCCTTCGCCATGCGGCGATAGACCAGCGCGGTATCGTCGCTGGCGGCATCCGCCTCGGCCTCGGCCCGCAGCCGGGCGTTGAAGGGCGAGCGCGAGCAGACCGGATCGGTGGCCCGCGCCGTCCCCGCCATGACCATGGCCTGGCAGCGGCAGCCGCCGAAATCCAGGTCGCGCCGCTCGCAGGACTGGCAAGGCTCGGGCATCCAGGCGGTGCCGCGAAAGGCGTTGAAGGCGTCGCCGTGATGCCAGATGCGCGCAAGCCGCACCTCGCGGATGTTGTCGAAATGCAGTTCCTTGATGGTCTGGGCGGCATGACAGGGCAGCACCGTGCCGTCTGGCGCGATGTTGAGGCCGGTCGAGCCCCAGCCGCCCATGCAGCTTTTCGGATAGGCGGCGTGATGGTCGGCCGGGACATAGTCGATGACCATGCGGCCGCGCAGCCGCTCGCGCGCCGCATTCACCACCTCGCGCGCCCGGGCGGCCTGGGCCATGGTCGGCATCAAGGGCCGGCGGTTCAGTTCGGCCCAGCCGTGGAATTGCACCGTCGCCACCTCGATCCGGCGGCAGCCCAGCCGCTCGGCCAGGTCGATCATCTCGGGCAGGCGGTCCAGGTTCTGGCGATGCACCACCGCGTTCAGGGTCAGCGGAAAGCCGATGGCGCGCACCCAGTCCGCCACCTGCATCTTGCGGGAAAAGCTGCCGCCATAGCCGCTGATCCAATCGGCCATGGCGGCGTCGATGCCCTGCAGCGACAGCTGGATGTGATCGACGATCCCGTCCAGCTCGCGCAGCCGCGCCTCGGTCAGGCCGATGCCCGAGGTGATCAGGTTGACGTAAAGCCCGGCGTCGCGGGCCGAGACCGCGATCTCGGTCAGGTCGCGGCGCGAGGCCGGCTCGCCGCCGGACAGATGCACCTGCAGCACCCCCAGATCGGCGGCCTGGCGGAAGACATTCGCCCATTCCGCCGCCGTCAGCTCGGCCTGGGCCCGGGTCAGTTCGACGGGATTCGAGCAATAGGGACAGGCCAGCGGACAGCGATGCGTCAGCTCGGCCAGCATCGCCATCGGCAGGCCGGGCCGGACCGGATTGCCGTCGATGTCGCGGGGGACGGGTTCGCCGGGGACGGGTTCGCGGGGGGCTGGCGCATCCATCATGCCGCGTCCTCCCGCTCGTCGCTGCCCTCGGCGCAGGCCAGGAAGACCATGCGCCGGTCCACCAGGCCGCGGATGAAATCGTGCACGTCGCCCTCGATCTGCTCGGCGGGGGTGGCATAGCGCCCGCACAGGTTCAGGATGACCTCGGCCAGGCTGCGTTCCCCGTCCAGCTCGGACAGGATGGCATCGCCGACCGCGTCCAGCTGCATGGCCCGTTCCGGCGCCAGAAGCACGCGGATGCCGCGCACGCGGTCGTCATGCAGCCGCACGCCGCGCGGCAGATAGGGCACGCAGGCGCCGCTGATGCGCCCCCCGGTCATGGGACCGCAGCCGCATTGGGGGCCGGGCCGGAAGCGGAAGCGGCATCGGGCGCCGGCTCGGGAATGGCCGAGTCCAGCAGCCCTTCGCCCGACCGCCAGGCGCCGGGGGGAAGCCGCCCCTCGACATAGCCGTGCCACAGCGCGTCGAGCTGCGCCCAAAGCACATCGGTCTTGAAGATCAGCGCCGCCGCCGCCGCGTCCTGCTTTTCCAGCGTGTCGGCATGGTCCAGCACATAGGTCAGGCCGAACTCGACATCCTTCGGCGCCTCGGTCAGCCGGTTGCGGAAATAGGCCAGGCTGGTCTCGTCGGCGAAATCGTAATGCTTCAGCAGCCCCTCGATGCGCTCGGCATGGATCTTGGGCGCGAACATCTCGGTCAGGCTGGCGGCCACGGCATCCAGCAAGGGCATGTCGCGCACGAAGCGGACATAGGCATCGACGGCGAAGCGCGTCGCCGGCATCACCCCCGCGCCGCCGGCGACGTAATCGGGATCGAGGCCCACGGCGCGGGCCAGTGCCAGCCAGCGCCGGATGCCGCCGCCCTGATCGACGCCGCCGTCGTGATCCTCGATCCGGTGGCGCCAGATGCGGCGCAGCTGCGGGTCGTCCAGCCGCGACAGGAAGGCCGCGTCCTTCATCGGGATGCGCGACTGGTAATGCCAGCGGTTGATGACCCAGGCCCGCACCTCGTCCGGCGTGCACTGCCCGCCATGCAGGCGTTTGTGGAACGGGTGACGGTCGTGATAGCGCTCGGCGCCGATGCGCTTCAGGCGCTCGTGGAACTCGGCGCGGGTCTGGGCGCGGTGGTCGGCAAGTTTCATGGCGCGATCTCCATACCGTCATGGCCGATCTGCCAGCCAGCCGCCTGCGCCTGCGCGCGCTCGGGGCTGGCGGGATCGACCAGCGGGTTCGAATTGTTCAGATGCACATAGATGCGGGCGCCCAAGGCCACCTGGCGCAGCCCGTCCAGGCTGCCGCCCGGACCCGATACCGGCACATGGCCCATGCGCCGCCCGGTCTTGGCGCCCAGCCCGGCGCGGACCATCTCGTCATCGGTCCAAAGCGTGCCGTCGAACAGCAGCGCATCCGCGCCTGCGATGCGGTCGCAAAGCCAGTCCGGAACCGAGGCGCAGCCGGGGATGTAGAACGCCCGCCGGCCATTGGCGGCCAGTTCGACACCGACGGTCTGCTCGCCCATCAGCCCGGTCTCGACCCGCGCGCCCTCCAGATACAGCGGCACCTTGCCGGGCACCGCGAACAGCGTGGCGGTCAGGCCCGGCGCCAGGGCGAAAGCGCGGTCCAGCGTCACCTCGCGCCGCGGCACCAGGCCGGGGGCCAGCGCCGACAGCATCGGATTGCCGGCCAGCACGGCATGAATGGCCGGGGTCGCGAACAGGTCGAAACCCTGCCCTTCGCGCAGGGTCAGCAGGCCGGCGACATGGTCGATGTCGCCATTCGTCACCAGCACCGACCGGATCGGAGAGCCGCGCAGCCCCTCGGGCCGCAGCGCCGGCGTCGCGGCCAGCTGCTGGCGCAGGTCGGGCGAGGCATTGATCAGCGCCCAGTCCCGGCCATTGGCGGATATGGCGATCCCGCTTTGGCTCATCGCGGGAATGCGCCCATTGCGCGCGGCATCGCAGTTGCGGCAACCGCAGTTCCACTGCGGCACACCACCGCCTGCGCCGCTGCCGAGAATCACGATACGCATGGTCAGGGGTCCGGCAGGCCCGGCCCCCGGCAAGCAGGGACCGGGCCCGGACATCGCCAGAACGGTTTAGAACAGGACCGGCTCGTCCTCGGCCGGGGCATACATGTTGATTTCCATGCCGCAGGCGATTTCCTTCAGCGCGGGTTTTGTCCAGGCCATATGGTTCTCCTCCTCCAGGTTGCCGCTTCGGGTGCGGACAAGTCGATGCTAGGCCACCGCGGTCGCCAGTCAACACGCCAAAGGTCGTAGATGGCCAGCCGACGGGGGCTGTGCTAACCTTGGATCCCGAAAGGAAAACGGATGTTCCATCTGGTCCTGGCCGCCTGCCTTGCCGCCCAGCCGGGCAGCTGCGAATCGCGGCTGCTGCCGGCCGGCGAGGCGGCGACGCGCGAGGATTGCCAGTTGCGCGCCGAGCCCATCGCCCGCGACTGGCTGGCCCGGCATCCCGACCTGGCCGATGGCGGCGGCACCCGCTGCGTCGAGACCGCGGAACTGCCCGCCCTGACCATGCAGGAGGTGGCCGAGGGCATCCACCTCCACCAGGGCGCCATGGCGGCGCTGTCGCCGCAGAACCGCGGCCGCATCGCCAACCTGTCCTTCGTCATCGGCGAGACGGTGGCGGTGATCGACGCCGGCGGCAGCCGGGCCGAGGGCGAGGCGCTTTACGCCGCCATCCGGCAGCTGACCGACAGGCCGGTCAGCCACGTCATCCTGACCCACATGCATCCCGACCACATCCTGGGCGCCGAGGTCTTCTCCGAGGCCGGCGCCACCATCGTCGCCGATGCCCGCCTGCCCGAAGCGGTGGCGCGGCGGGCGGAAAGCTGGATGATCTCGGTCCCGCGCCAGATCGGGGCGGCGAATTTCGCCGGCACCCGCATCGCCGCCGTGGACCACAAGGTCACCGCGCCCGAGACCATCTCGCTGGGCGACCGCAGCCTGCGGCTGACGCCGGTGCCGCCGGCCCATACCGACAACGACATGACGGTCCTGGACGAGGAAACCGGCACGCTGTTCACCGGCGATCTGGTCTTCCAGGGGCTGACGCCGTCGCTGGACGGCTCGCTGGCCGGCTGGCTCGACTGGATCGGCCGGCCCCCCGATCCGCCGCCGACGCTGATCGTGCCGGGCCATGGCCCGGCGGTGGAAGGCTGGGACGCGGCGGTGACGCCCGAGCGCCACTACCTGACCGCCTTGCGCGACGCCACGCGCGAGGCGCTGCGCCACGGCCTGGCGCTGTCGCGGGCCATTCCGGCGATCAGCCTGGCGATGAAGCCGGTCTCGGAGGGATGGGCGGGTTTCCAGGCCGTCACCGCCCGGAATGCCGCCACGGCCTTTGCCGAACTGGAATGGGAATAGATTGCCTCGCCCGCGCCCCGGTGCCACAACTATGCCGAGCGCAAAGGAATGGGGATGGTCATGGCACGTCTTGCCCGGCACGGTTTCATCGCGGCGGTCCTTGGCGGGCTGCTGCTGGCGGGCACGGCCCATGCGCAGGATGATGCCCCCCTGCCCGAGCGGCGGCTGTCCCTGCAGGCCGATACCGACCTGCCGGGCGGCGATCTGGGTCCGATCTTCGACACCACGCTGCAAGCCTGCGTGCAGGCCTGCCTGGGCAACGATGCCTGCACGGCGCTGACCTATAACGAACGCGCCCGCGCCTGCTTCCCCAAGGGCGAGGGCACCGGCGCCGCGGCCGGCTTTGCCGGTGCGCTGTCGGGCCATGTCGTCGCCGCCACGGCCGAGGAGCGGCTGCGCGCCGAATCCCGCGCCGGCGCCGCGCCCGTCATCGGCGCGCAGGATCTGGGCGCCGCGCGATCCCTGGCCCGCAGCTTTCCGGCGCTGCACCCGCCGCTGGCCGAATATGCCCAGGGCAGCGCCCAGCAGGCCGAACGGGGCGGCGACCTGGCGCTGGCGGCGCGCATCACCGCCGCCGAGGCGGCGCGCTACGACCGCGCGGCCGACTGGACCAACCTGGCGCGGCTGACGCTCTACACCAGCGACCAGGGCGACCGCGAGGCCTCGGCGGCCATCGCCTCGATGGCGATCAACGGCTATCTGCGCGGCGCCGAGGATGCGGTGGCCGCCCGGGCGCTGTCCTGGCTCGCCATGGCATGGGAGCGGCTGGACCGCGGCCACGACGCGCTGGCGGCGCTGCGGCTGGCGGCGAGGCTGTCGCCCGCCGATCCCGAGATCGCCTCGGCGCTGACGGAATCGCAGGCCCGCAACGGGCTGCGCGTCACCGACACCCAGGTCGAAGCCGAGGGCAAGACGCCGCGCTTCTGCGCCATCCTGTCGCGCGAACTGTCCTCGGGCACCGATTACGCGCCATTCCTGCGCCTGCCCGGCCGCGACCTGACGGTCGAGGCGGATGGCGAACGGCTTTGCGTCGCCGGCCTGACGCATGGGCAAGAGGTCGAGCTGACCCTGCGCGCCGGCCTGCCCGCCGCCGATGGCGAGGTGCTGGCCCGCGACGTGACGGTCAAGGGCTATGTCCGCGACCGCGCGCCCTCGGTCCGCTTTCCCGGCCGCGCCTATGTGCTGCCCGCCTCGGGCGACCAGCGGCTGTCGATGGTCACGGTCAATGCCGACACCATCAGCCTGCGGCTCTTGCGGATTTCCGACCGCAACCTGATCCGCGCCATGGCCGAGGACATGTTCGCGACGCCGCTGGACAGTTGGCAGGCGGATTACTTCAGCGACCGCATGGCGCGCGAGGTCTGGAAGGGCACGGCGCAGGTCGCCAAGCCCATGGGACAGGAGAGCCTGAACCAGGAGCTGACCACCAGCCTTGCCATCCCCGCCGAGGCCGGCCCGCTGGAGCCCGGCATCTATATCGTCGAGGCCGGGATCGAGAACGAGAGCGTCCAGGACACCGGGCTGGCCACACAATGGTTCGTGCTCTCGGATTTCGGGATCTCCACCTTCTCGGGCGCCGACGGGCTGACCGTGGCGGTGCGCAGCCTGGCCGACACCTCGGCCAAGGCCGGGGCCGAGGTGGCGCTGGTCAGCCGCTCGAACGAGGTGCTGGCCAAGGCCCGGACCGACGCAGAGGGGGTGGCGCATTTCGCGCCGGGCCTGTCCATGGGCAAGGACGGCGCCGCGCCGGCGCTGGTCACGGTGACCGACTGGCAGGGCGAGGGCGCCGAGCGCGCGCCCCGCGACATGGCCTTCCTGTCGCTGTCGGACCCGGAATTCGACCTTTCCGACCGCGGGGTCGAGGGCCAGCCCCCTGCCCCGCCCATCGACCTGTTCCTGACCACCGACCGCGGCGCCTATCGCGTCGGCGAGACGGTGAACGCCACCGTGCTGGCCCGCAATGCCGAGGCCCGGGCGCTGGAGACCCTGCCGCTGACCGCGGTGATCCTGCGTCCCGACGGGGTCGAGGCGACGCGCCTGCCGGCGCGGGATGCCGGCGCCGGCGGCGCCACGGTGGCCTGGTCGATCCCCGGCAACGCCCCGCGCGGCACCTGGCGGATGGAACTGCGCACCGAGGCGGACGGCCCGGCGCTGGCCACGGCGCGGATGCTGGTCGAGGATTTCCTGCCCGAGCGCATCGACTTTACCCCGCGTCTGCCCGAAGGCCCGGCCCGCGCCGGCGGCACGCTGGAGCTTTCGCTTGCCGCGCATTGGCTGTTCGGCGCCCCGGCCGCCAACCTGCCGGTCGAGGGGCAGTTGCGCCTGTCCCCCACCCGCAGCCTGAAAGGCTTCGACGGCTATGTCTTCGGGCGCGAGGATGACGACAGCTCGCCGGTGACCGACAGCCTGCCGCCGGGCACCACCGATGCGCAGGGCCATTACCAGACGCAGATCGAACTGCCGCCGGCCGGCCAGCTCGGCCCCCGCCCGGTCGCGGCCGAGGTGGTGCTGGACATTCGCGAAGGCGCCGGCCGGCCGGTCGAGCGCAGCGAATCGCGCGTGGTCATGCCCGAGGCGCCGGTCGTCGGCATCCGCCCGCTGTTCGAGGGCGACACCGTGTCCGAAAACGCCGAGGCGCGTTTCGCGCTGGTCGCGGTCGGCCCGGACCTGAAGCCGGCCTCGGAGCCGGTGCGCTGGGTGCTGAACCGCATCGACACCGATTACCAATGGTATTCGCTGGGCGGTCAATGGAACTGGGAGGTGATCACCAGCCGCACCCGCATCACCGAGGGCGTGGCCGAGCCGGGCGAGGCCCCAGCCGAGATCGCCGCCCCGGTCGAATGGGGCCAGTATGAGCTGGTGGCCGAGCCGGCATCCGGCCAGGGCGGGCAAAGCTCGACGCAGTTCTATGCCGGCTGGGGCGCGGTGGCGAATGCGGGCACCGAGACGCCCGACCGGCTGCAGGTGGTGCTGGACAAGCCCGCCTATCGCAGCGGTGACGTCGCCCGCGTCCGGGTCGAGGCGGCCAACGAGGGGCTGGGCCTGGTCTCGGTGCTGTCGAACCGGCTGGTCTCGATGCAGACCGTGGCGCTGAAGGCGGGCGAGAACAGCCTGGACCTGCCGGTGACCGACGATTGGGGCGCCGGGGTCTATGTCACCGTCAGCGCCATCCGCCCGCTGGCCGAGGCGCGGCCCGGCGACCGCCAGCCGGTCCGGGCGCTGGGTCTGGCCCATGCCGCCGTCGATCCCGGCGACCGCAGGCTTGCCGCCAGCATCGAGGCTCCGGCCGAGACCCGCCCGCGCGGCATGGTCCCGGTGACGCTGAAGGTCGAGGGCGCCGCGGCCGGCGAGACGGTGCAGGCCACCGTCGCCGCCGTCGATCAGGGCATCCTGAACCTGACCCGCTTCCAGCCGCCGAACCCGTCGCAGCATTATTTCGGTCAGCGCCGGCTGGGCGTGGCGCTGCGCGACCTTTACGGCCGGCTGATCCTGCCCACCGGCGCCCCCGACGGCGCGCTGCGCGAGGGCGGCGACGCCAGCCTTGCCGGCAATGCCGAGGCGCCGCCGCCGACCGAAAAGCTGATGAGCTGGTTTTCCGGTCCGCTGACCGTCGGCGCGGACGGCACCGCCACCATCGAGGTGCCGGTGGACGATTTCAACGGCGAGGTGCGGGTGATGGCCGTGGTCTGGTCGGCCAGGGGCGTGGGCCAGGCCGATACCTCGGTCCTGGTGCGCGACCCGGTGGTGATGACCGTGACCGCCCCCGCCTTCCTGGCGCCCGGGGACCGGGCGCAGGTCGGGCTGCGGCTGACCCATGCCTCGGGTCCGGCAGGCGAGATGCGGCTGGCCGTCCAGCAGGTCGGCGGCGACGCGCCGCTGACCACCAGCCTGCCCACGGACAGCGTGACCTTGGCCGAGAAGGCCGAGGCGCAGGTGCAGATGCCGGTGACGGCCGGCGATGCCGAGGGGCTGGCGAACCTGCGCCTGACCCTGACCACGCCGGGCGGCGAGGCGCTGACCAAGGACATCGCCATCCCGGTGGCGCTGAACGAGGCCGACATCCAGCGCCAGGACCGCATCGTGGTCGAGCCGGGGCAGAGCATCTCTGTGCCGCCGAGCCTGACCGAAGGCATGCTGCCCGGCGCGCTGCTGACCGCGGCGGTCGGGCCCTATGCGCGGCTGGACGTGGCGGGGGCGCTGGCCCGGCTCTCGCGCTATCCCTATGGCTGCACCGAGCAACTGACCTCGGGGGCCATGCCGCTGCTCTACCTGCCCAGCCTTGCGGCGCTGGAAGGAGTCGAGGGCGGCGAGGGCGGCGACACGGCCGAGCAGGTGCAGAAGGCGATCACCCAGATCCTGACCCGGCAGGGCAGCAATGGCGGCTTCGGCCTGTGGTCTGCCGATTCGGGCGACCTGTGGCTGGAGGCCTATGTCACCGACTTCCTGTCGCGGGCCCGGGCGGCGGGCTATCAGGTGCCCGATACCGGCTTCCGGCTGGCCATCGACAACCTGAGGAACCGCGCCAATTACGCCACCGAACCCGGCGCCGCCTCGGCCGAGGAAAACGCGGCGCTGGCCTATGCGCTGGCGGTTCTGGCCCGTGAACGCGCCGCCACCGTGGGCGACCTGCGCTATTACGCCGATACCGCCGCCGGGTCGTTCTCGACGCCGATGGCGGCGGCCAACCTGGGGGCGGCGCTGGCCTCCTATGGCGACCAGGGCCGCGCGGACCGCATGTTCACCCAAGGACGCAACCTGCTGAACCTCGGCGCGCCCGAACCCCACGCCTTCCGCGCCGATTACGGCACCAGGCTGCGCGACGCCACCGCGCTGCTGGCGCTGGCGGCCGAGGCAAAGACCCAGGCCGTGGACGAGACCGACCTGACCAGCCAGATCGCCGAGCGCATCGCGCGGGCCGAGCAGGACGGCCGCAGCCTGTCCACCCAGGAATCGGTCTGGACGGTGATGGCGGCGCAGTCGCTGTCGCGCTCGACCCCGCCGGCGACGCTGAACGGCGTGGCGCTGACCCAGCCGATCGCCAGCCTGCCCGACGCCGGGGCCAGCCTTGCCAATACCGGCGACCGCGCGCTGGAGGTGACGCTGACCGCGACCGGCAAGCCCGCCGGGCAGGTCGCGGCGGGCGGCAAGGGCTATGGCATCGCCCGGCGCTATTACAGCATCGAGGGCGAGGCGCTGGACCCCGAGAACCTGCCGCAAGGCACGCGCATGGTGGTCGAGCTGGAGATCTCGCCGCAAGCCGAGGGCGGCGGCCGGCTGGTCATCGCCGACCCGCTGCCGGCGGGATGGGAGATCGACAACCCGAACCTGCTGCGCGCCGGCGACGTCTCGGCGCTGGACTGGCTGGAGGGCGAGACCTCGGCCGAGATGACCGAGTTCCGCGCCGACCGTTTCGCGGCGGCGCTGACCTGGACCTCGGCCGAAAGGTTCCGGCTGGTCTATATCGTCCGCGCCGTGACGCCGGGCCAGTTCCGCCACCCGGCCGCCAGCGTCGAGGACATGTATCGCCCCGAGTTCCGCGCCTGGTCGGATGGCGGCACCGTGACCGTCGCGCCCTGACCAAGAGCCCCCGGCCCGCATGGGCCGGGAAGCCACCGCGGCGCCCTGACGAAAGCATTGCTTGCCCCATCGGCCTTGCCGGGCAATAATCCCCGCCATCGCGTAAGGAAGGGGAGGACGCCTTGCCCGAGACCCGCCCGACGACGACGCCGCCCGCGACGCGTCACGAGGATCGCGTGGCCCAGGCTTCGCAATCGCCCGGCGCCGTCACCCGGCTTGCCGCAAGCTGGCGCCGCTCGATGGTCAAGCACGGGCTGGACCCCGCGCGCCCGCCCGTGCAGCACCGGCTGACCGAACGCGAACTGGCCCTGCGCATCGAGCGCATGGACCGCTTCATCGCCGTCGCCCGGCCGCAGCTCGACCAGCTGTTCCAGCTGGTTTGCCCGACCGGCTGCAACCTGCTGCTGACCGATCCCGAGGGCATCGTGCTGGAACACCGGGTCAGCGAGGGCGACGCCGCCACCTTCCGCGACTGGGGGCTGTGGCGCGGCATGGACTGGTCCGAGGAGGTGCAGGGCACCAACGGCATCGGCACCTGCCTGGCCGAGGGGCGGCAGGTCACCATCCATCGCGACGAGCATTTCTATGCCAGCAATACCGGGCTGTCCTGCATGGACGCGCCGATCTGGGGCCCGGACGGCCGGCTGATCGCGGCGCTGGACGTCAGTTCCGCCCGCGCCGACCATACCGAGCGGCTGAACGCGCTGATCGCGGCGCAGGTCGCGCACAGCGCCCGGGCCATCGAGGCGGCATTCTTCCGGGTTTCCTTCCCCGGCGCGCGCATCATCACCGCCCAGGCGCCCGGCTCGGACGAGGCGGGACTGCTGATCGCGGTGGACAAGGACGACCTGGCCATCGGCGCCAACCGCGCCGCCCGCCGCGCCTTCGGGCTGGAGAAGGAGGGCCAGCTGCGGCCCCGGCCCGCCTCGGACCTGCTGGGCCGCGACGACGACACCACCGGCTTCGAGAAGGCCGAGCGCGCCGCGGTGATTCGCGCCCTGGCGCGGGCCGAGGGCAATGTCTCGGCCGCCGCCCGGGCGCTGGGTGTCGGGCGCGCCACGCTCTATCGCCGCATGCAGCGGCTGGGGATTTCGGAAAATCCGGGCAGACTGTCTCGGGGCTGAAACACATTCCGCGCTGCGGCATGGGGGGCGCGTTGATTTGCGGCCGCGCCCGTCCCAACCTTCTGGATGAACCGGCAGGAGGAGCCGGTCAGGACAGGAGGAAACCATGCCGAACGACCAGACGCATGACTTCAAGGGCGTCAACGTGATGCCTTTCGCCAAGCGCTACGACAACTATATCGGCGGCGAGTGGGTCGCGCCGAAATCCGGCAAGTATTTCACGAACACCACCCCGATCACCGGCGCCGAGATCGGCGAGATCGCCCGCTCGAACGCCGACGACATCGAATTGGCGCTGGACGCCGCCCATGCCGCCAAGGACAAGTGGGCCCATACCGCCCCGACCGAACGCAGCAACATCCTGCTGCGCATCGCCGACCGCATGGAGCAGAACCTGGAGCTGCTCGCCACCGCCGAGACCTGGGACAACGGCAAGCCGATCCGCGAGACCATGGCCGCGGACGTGCCGCTGGCCATCGACCATTTCCGCTATTTCGCCGGCGTGCTGCGGGCGCAGGAAGGCTCGATCTCGGAAATCGACTCGACCACCATCGCCTATCACTTCCACGAGCCGCTGGGCGTGGTGGGCCAGATCATCCCCTGGAACTTCCCGCTGCTGATGGCCTGCTGGAAGCTTGCCCCGGCACTGGCCGCCGGCAACTGCGTGGTGCTCAAGCCGGCCGAGCAGACCCCGGCCAGCATCATGGTCTGGATCAGCCTGATCGGCGACCTGCTGCCGCCGGGCGTGCTGAACGTCGTCAACGGCTTCGGTCTGGAAGCCGGCAAGCCGCTGGCCTCGAACCCGCGCATCGCCAAGATCGCCTTCACCGGCGAGACCACCACCGGCCGGCTGATCATGCAATATGCCGCCGAGAACCTGATCCCGGTGACGCTGGAACTGGGCGGCAAGTCCCCGAACGTCTTCTTCGCCGACGTGGCGCGCGAAGACGACGACTTCTTCGACAAGGCACTGGAAGGCTTCGCGATGTTCGCGCTGAACCAGGGCGAGGTCTGCACCTGCCCGTCGCGCGTGCTGATCCAGGAATCGATCTACGATCGCTTCATGGAACGCGCGGTCAAGCGCGTGCAGGCGATCACCCAGGGCGACCCGCGCGACGCCGCCACCATGATCGGCGCCCAGGCCTCGAGCGAGCAGAAAGAGAAGATCCTGAGCTATCTCGACATCGGCCGCAAGGAAGGCGCCGAGGTGCTGACCGGCGGCAAGGCCGCCGATCTGGGCGGCGAGCTGTCGGGCGGCTTCTACATCGAGCCGACGATCTTCCGCGGTCACAACAAGATGCGGATCTTCCAGGAAGAGATCTTCGGCCCGGTGGTCTCGGTCACCACCTTCAAGGACCAGGCCGAGGCGCTGGAAATCGCCAATGACACGCTTTACGGTCTGGGCGCCGGGGTGTGGTCGCGCGACGCCAACATCTGCTACCAGATGGGCCGCGGCATCAAGGCCGGGCGGGTCTGGACCAACTGCTATCACGCCTATCCGGCCCATGCGGCCTTCGGCGGCTACAAGCAGTCGGGCGTCGGCCGCGAGAATCACAAGATGATGCTGGACCACTATCAACAGACCAAGAACATGCTGGTCAGCTATTCGCCGAAGAAGCTGGGCTTCTTCTGACAGGGGCGGCGGCCCCGCCCGCGGGGCCGCTGCCTTCGGCGCGGGTATTTGGCAAAGGGAAGGGCATCATGGACCGGGTCACCGCCACCCCCGCCGCGCTGGAGCTTCTGGCCGAAATCGTCGCCGATCACGGGCCGGTGCTGTTCCACCAGTCCGGCGGCTGCTGCGACGGCTCCTCGCCCATGTGCTACCCGCAGGGCGATTTCCGCGTCGGCGAGCGCGACGTGAAGCTGGGCGAGATCGGCGGCATGCCGTTCTATATCTCGGCCAGCCAGTATGACACCTGGAAGCACACGCGGCTGACCATCGACGTGGTGCCGGGACGGGGCGGCATGTTCAGCCTCGACAATGGCCGCGAGAAACGGTTCCTGGTTCGGTCGGATATCTGCCGGATCTGACCGCCGGCGGGCGCGCGTCCTCCCCCAAGGCACCCGCGCGCCCGCGCTTTTTCCTCAGGCGCGGATCTGGCGTGCCTCGTCCAGCAGCATGATCGGGATGCCGTCGCGGATCGGAAAGGCCAGCCCCGCGGCGTCCGAGATCAGCTCCTGCGCCTGGGCGTCATAGCGCAGGGTGGCATGGGTCACCGGACAGACCAGCGCCTCGAGCATGTGGCGGTCATAGCCGCGTTCGGTCGTGTCGGTCACTGGATCGTCTCCTCGTTGTCGCCGCCATGCAGGGCGTATTCCAGCAGCCCGTCCAGCAGGACGCGGCGTTCGGACAGGGTCCGCGCCTCCAGCAGCGCCTGCTTTTCCTCGGGCGCGAAGGGCAGCAGCATGGACAGCGAATTGATCAGCGTCTCCTCCTCGGACGCCTCGGCGGCGTCCCAGTCGGTCGACAGGCCGCGCTGCTCCATGTAGCGGCCAAGCCGCGCCATGAAACCGGGGCGGTCGAAGCGCGGATCCTCCTCGGGCTGGACGGCCAGGTCCGGTTCGTAGCCGCGCCAGTCCACCTGGCCGCGCAGATAGGGGGTGAAGCCGGGCTGCACCTCGTTCAGCCGGAAGCGCGAGCGCGCCTTCAGCGAGATCATCAGCCGACCGTCGTCCAGTTCGGAAAAAGCCACGATGCGTCCGGCACAGCCGACCTGGGCCAGCGCGTCCAGCCCACCTTCGGCCGGCTGGATCATGCCGATCAGCCGCGAGGGGGTCTTCAGCACGTCCTCGACCATCTGCAGGTAGCGCGGCTCGAAGATCTGCAGCGGCAGGCGGGTGCGGGGCATCAGCACCGCGCCCGGCAGCGGGAACAGCGGGACGGTCTCGGGCAGGTCGATGCCGCGGGCCATGTCAGGCGAAGATCAGCGAGGACAGCCGGCGCCGGCCCTTCTGCGCCAGCGGATCGGTGGGCTTCAGGGCATCGAAGATGGTCAGCAGCTGCGCCTTGGCGGCGCCGTCGTTCCAGTCGCGGTCGCGGCGGAAGGATTCCAGAAGCTGGTCGATCGCCTCCTCGACCTGACCGGCGGCATGCAGCGCCGTGGCATAGTCGAAGCGCGCCTGCTGGTCGGCCGGGTCGGCCTCGACCTTCTGGCGCAGCTCGTCCAGCGGCCCGGCCTCGGCGGCCTGCCGCGCCAGCTGCAGCTGGGCGCGGGCAGCCTCGATGGGCGCGGCATTGGCGATGGCGGCGGGCACCTGCGCCAGGGCCTCCTCGGCGCGGTCGGCATGGCCGGCGGCCAGATGGGCCCGGACCAGCCCGCCCCAGGCGGCGGCGTTCTCGGGTTCTTCCTCGAGAATCGCGGCAAAGGTCTCGGCCGCATCCTCGGGCGCACCCTCGGCGATCATCGCCTCGGCCGCGTCCAGCGCCTCGGCCAGACCGCCGTCATCGCCGCCCATCGCCGCCAGCTTCTCGACGAACTGCTTGATCTGGCTTTGCGGGATCGCGCCCTGGAAGGCGTCGACCGGCTGGCCCTGGAAGAAGGCATAGACCGTCGGGATCGACTGCACGCGCAATTGCGCGGCGATCATCTGGTTCTCGTCCACATTGACCTTGGCCATGCGGACACGGCCTTTGTGGCGGGCGACCTCGGCCTCGAGCTGCGGGCCAAGCGTCTTGCAGGGGCCGCACCAGGGCGCCCAGAAATCGACAATGACCGGCACCGTCATCGAGGCATCGACCACATCGGCCATGAAGGTCGCCTCGGTCACGTCCTTGATGATATCGGCGGGGGCGGCATCTTTGGGGGCGGAGCCAAGCTCGAGCATCGGGTATCCTCATGCGACAGGGTTGCCCCCTAGATGGCGCAGCGACCGGCGCGATGCAAGATTGGGCCGGCCGTGCGGGGCACTGCGGCAAAGCGCCGCAGCGCAGGATCAGAGATCGAAGCTGGCCAGCACCGGCACATGGTCGCTGGGCTGCTGCCAGCCGCGCAGCGGCCGCAGGATGCGGCTGCCATGCCCGGCATTGGCGATGTCGGGCGTGGCCCAGATGTGATCCAGCCGCCGGCCCTTGTCGGCGGCGTCCCAGTCGCGCGCCCGATAGCTCCACCAGCTGTAAAGCAGGCCCTGGGGAATGTCCTTGCGGGTGATGTCCACCCAGCTGCCGGCATCCTGTGCCGCCCCCAGATGCTCGATCTCGATCGGCGTGTGGCTGACGATCTTCAGCAATTGCTTGTGCGACCAGACATCGTCCTCGCGCGGGGCGATGTTCAGATCGCCCACCATGATCGAGCGCGCGGGCTTGTCGGCGTGGAAGGCGTCGCGCATCTCGGTCAGGAAATCCAGTTTCTGGCCGAATTTCAGGTTTTGCTCGCGGTCGGGAATGTCGCCGCCCGCCGGCACGTAGAAGTTGTGGATGGTGACGCCGTTCTCCAGCCGGGCGGCGACATGGCGGGCATGACCAAGCCCGGCATAATCGCGGTCGCCCGCATCCTCGATCGGCAGCTTCGACAGGATGGCGACGCCGTTGTAGCCCTTTTGCCCGCGCGCCACGAAATGCCGGTAGCCCAGCGCCCGGAACGCCTCCAGCGGGATCTTCTCGACCGGGCTCTTGGTCTCCTGCAGGCACAGGATGTCCGGCGCCTCCTCGGTCAGGAAGCGGGCGACCAGCGCCTCGCGCAGGCGGACCGAGTTGATGTTCCAGGTGGCGATGGTGAACATGGCAGCTTCCTTTCGGGGACGGACCCTAGGGGCGCGAAGCGGGCTTGTCCACCGCCGGACCCCGCCTCACCGTTTCGCAAATACCCTCTGGGGGTGCGGGGGGCGAAGCACCCCCGCGGGACCGCGCCGAAAGAAAACCCGGCCGCCGGGCAGGCCGGGGCCGGGTCATCATGTGGCCGCATCCTCCGACCACCGGGCTTCGCAGGCAGAACCCGCAAGTCGGGCGCCGGTTCCGCCGGTGAACATTGATCAGGCCACGAGACGATAGCCGCCGGATTCCGTCACCAGCAGCCGCGCGTTCGAGGGATCGGGCTCGATCTTCTGGCGCAGGCGGTAGATATGCGTTTCCAGCGTATGCGTGGTCACGCCGGCATTGTAGCCCCAGACCTCGTGCAGCAGCACGTCGCGCGGCACCACCCCGTCCTGGGCGCGATACAGGAATTTCAGGATGTTGGTTTCTTTTTCCGTCAGCCGGATCTTGCGCTCCTTGGCGTCGATCAGCATCTTCATCGCCGGCTTGAACGTATAGGGGCCAAGCTGGAAGATCGCGTCCTCGGACTGCTCGTGCGTGCGCAGCTGGGCGCGCAGCCGCGCCAGCAGCACCGGGAACTTGAACGGCTTGGTGATGTAGTCGTTCGCGCCCGAATCCAGGCCCAGGATGGTATCGGCATCGGTATCGTGCCCGGTCAGCATGACGATGGGGCATTTGACGCCCTGCTTGCGCAGCCGCTTGCACAGCTCGCGCCCGTCGGTGTCGGGCAGGCCCACATCCAGCACCACCAGATCGAAGATGGCGCCCTTGCTCTTCTCGACCGCCTCGTGGCCCGAGCCGGCCTCGAACACCTCGAAATCCTCGGTGGCCACCAATTGCTCGGCCAACGCCTCGCGCAGGTCTTCCTCGTCGTCGACGAGCAGGATCTTTTTCAGTCCGGCCATTCTTGCCTCCTTTGGCGATATGGCGGAAAACTGTGGCGCGGCGCGGCAGGCGTCCAGCGGTTTGCAGCAATTCTCACATGGAGTTGTCGGAAATCCGCCCTATGTTTCAGATTGTTTCAACCGCACTGGCCCGATGACCCTGATCCCCACCCTGACCGAGACCCTGTCGCGCGCCCGCGCCGACCTGCGCATGGGCTTGCCCGTGGTCATCGGCGGCCAGCTGGTCGCGGCGGTCGAGACGCTGCGCGCCGACAGGCTGGACGCCATGCGCGCCCTCGGCCCCGCCGTGCTGGCGATCACCGAGCCGCGGGCCGAGACGCTGAAGGTCCGGGTCTATGACCGCGACCTGGCGCGCGTCGCGGTGCCGGGCGATGCCGATCTGGCCTGGCTGCGGGCCGTGGCCGATCCGGCCGGCGACCTGATGACGCCGATGAAGGGGCCGTTCCGCAGCCCGCGCGGCGGCGATGTGGACGCGCATCGCGCCGGCATCGCCCTGGCGAAATCGGCGCAGCTGCTGCCTGCGGTGCTGGTGGTGCCCGTGGCCGCGCCGCCCGAGGGGCTGACGCGGCTTTCGCCCGGCCCGGCCTTGGCGCAGATGGCGGCCGAAGCCGCGATGGCCCCGGTCGCCGCCGCGCGCCTGCCGCTGCTGGCGGCCGAGAATGCCAAGCTGCACATCTTCCGCCCCGATACCGGCGAGGCCGAGCATTACGCGGTCGAGATCGGCGCCCCCTCGCGCGCGGCGCCGGTGCTGGCGCGGCTGCATTCGGCCTGCTTCACCGGCGACGTGCTGGGCAGCCTGAAATGCGATTGCGGCCCGCAGCTGCATGCCGCGCTGGCCGCCATGGGCCAGGCGGGCGAGGGCGTGCTGCTGTATCTGAATCAGGAGGGGCGCGGCATCGGCCTGGCCAACAAGATGCGCGCCTATGCGCTGCAGAACCAGGGCTTCGACACGGTCGAGGCCAATCACCGGCTGGGCTTCGAGGATGACGAGCGCGATTTCCGCATCGGCGCCGGCATCCTGAAGAAGATGGGCTTCGACGCGGTGCGGCTGATGACCAACAATCCCAAGAAAGTGGCGATGCTGGAGGGCCACGGCATCCGCGTGGCCGAACGCGTGCCGCTGATCACCCCGCGCAACCGCCACAATACCGGCTATCTGGACGTGAAGGCCGCGAAATCGGGCCATCTGCTGTGAGGCTGCTCTTGACCCCGATGGGGCTGCGGGCGGGGTCGCGGCTTATCCCCTGCGCGGTCGGGCGCGGCGGCATCCGGGCCGACAAGGCCGAAGGCGACGGCGCGACCCCGGTCGGCCGGCACCGCATCGTCGGGCTGCTCTATCGTCCGGATCGGCTGGCGCGGCCCAGCGGCTGGGCGCGGCCGATCCTGCCGGGCGACCTGTGGTGCGACGCCTCGGGCCATCCGGCCTATAACCAGCCGGTGCGCGCGCCCTTCGGCCCCAGCCACGAGGCGATGCGGCGGGCCGATCCGCTTTACGACATCGTGCTGGTGACGGACTGGAACTGGCCGCAGGCCCGGCCCGGCGCGGGGTCCGCCATCTTCCTGCACCAATGGCGCCGGCCCGGTTTTCCGACCGCCGGCTGCATCGCCATGGCGCGGCGCGACCTGATCCGCCTGGCTTCCGCCATCGCGCCGGGCGATGTGCTGGAGATTCCCGCCCTGCCGCGCTGGCCGGCGCGCAGGCCCGCCAGCCGGCACGGCAAGGACTGAGCGTCACAGCGCCGTATAGCCGCCGTCCACCAGGTGATAGCTGCCGGTGATGAAGCTGGCGCGGTCCGACAGCAGGAAGACGACCAGCCCCGCCACCTCATCCGCCCGGCCCAGCCGGCCGATGGGGTGCCGGCCGACCAGCGCCTTCTTGGTGTCGCTGTCCAGCTGGTCGAGCAAAGGCGTGTCGATGAAGGCCGGGCCGACCGAGTTCACCCGGATGCCCTTCTGCGCATATTCCAGCGCCGCGTTCCTGGTCATGCCCACCACCGCATGCTTGGCCGAGACATAGGCCGCCGCCCCGTCGAAGCCGACCGAGCCGAGGATCGAGGCCATGTTCACGATCGCCCCGCCGCCGGCGTCCAGCATGGCCGGGATGCCGTAGCGCATGCCGTAGAAGACCGCGTTCAGGTTCACGTCGATGACCCTTCGCCAGCCGTCCAGCGGATAGTCCCCGACCGGCGCGCTGGGGCCGCCGATGCCGGCATTGTTCACCAGCAGATGCAACCCGCCCAACCGCTTGGCGACCTCGACCGCCTTCTGCACCTGCTCGGGGTCCGAGACGTCGCCCGCCACCGCCTCGGACCGGCCGCCGGCCGCGACGATCCGGGCGGCGGTGGCGCGGGCGGTTTCCTCATGCAGGTCGGCGGCCACCACCGTGGCGCCCGCAGCGGCAAGCTCCAGCGCGATCGCCTCGCCCAGCCCCGAGCCGGCGCCGGTCACCAGCGCGATCCTGTTGTCGAAACGAATGTCCATGCGACCCTCCTGCGCGGTTCCGGGGCATCATAGCACCTGCGGGGATCACGTCCCTGCGGCCGATCGTATCAATGCCGCGCCGCCGGCCGGGATGCCCCGGTCACAGCGGCCCAGTCACAGCGGCCCGGTCTGCCACAGCCGGATCTTCAGCCCGCCATGCGCGACATAGGGGCCCGGTTCGCGAAACGGCAGGCCGGTGGCGCGGGCCAGCGGCGCCTCGCTGGTCACCAGCCCGACGCGCCAGCCGCGGAAACGCTCGCGCAGCGCCTCGCCCAGCGCCGCATGCAAACCGAACAGCGGCCCCTTGTTGCCGATGCGCGCGCCATAGGGCGGGTTGACGATGACAAGGCCCGGCAGTCCCTCGGGCCGTTCCAGTTCGCCGATCGGGCGGTTCTCGAAGCGGGTCCAGCTTTCCAGCCCGGCGCGCTCGGCATTCTCGCGGCTCATGCGGATGGCGCCGGGGTCGCGGTCGCTGCCGTGATAGCGGATCGCGGCCGGTGCCGGCGGGATTGCGGGGGCGGCGCGCATCGTCTCCGATGCCGGCGCGTCGAAGCCCGGAAGCTGCTCGAAGGCGAAATGCCGCATCCGGCCGGGACGCAGGCCCGCCGCGATCTCGGCCGCCTCGATGACGAAGGTGCCCGAGCCGCACATCGGGTCCAGCACCGGCTCGCGCCCGTCGAAGCCGCATTGGCGCAGGAACATCGCCGCCATGGTCTCGCGCATCGGCGCCTTGCCGACCGCCTGCTTGTGGCCGCGCCGGTGCAGCGACTCGCCGGATGTGTCCAGGCTGATGGTGCAAAGGTCGTCTTCCAGGCGGATCTTCAGCGTGACCGGCGCGTCCTCGGCGACCGGGGCGCCGAGGCTGTCGCGGATCGCGGCCTCGATGCGCTGGGTGATGGCGCCGGCGTGATAGATGCGCGACTTGCGGCTGCTGGCCTCGATGCGGATCGGCACGTCCGGGCGCAGCCAGTCCGCCCAGGGAAAGCGGCGCGCCCGCTTGTCGAGCTGCGCCGGGTGCATGGCGCGAAAGGCGCCGATGCGGGCCAGCACCCGGGTCGCGCCGCGGATGTCCAGGTTCACCCGCCAGACATCGGGCCAGCCGCCGGTGAAGCTGACACCGCCGGGCTGCGGCTGCGCGTCGTAGCCAAGCGCGCGCGCCTCCTCGGCCAGCGGCTGCTCGAGGCCCGGGGTGGCGACCAGGAAGATCTCCATCCGCCCCGGATCGGCGGCCAGCGGCGCGGCCTCGGGCTGCGGCCGGGGCGGGGTCTTGCTGGGCGGGGTCTGGGCGGTGCGGGGTTTCATCGGGTTCCGGCAGGCGAAAGGGTCCCGCATCATGCGCCGCGGCGCAGGCGAAGGCAATCATCCCCTTTCCGGCGACAGTGTTCCCCGACTGGCGCCATTTTCAGCCATGCCGGCCGCGCCTATCTTGGCGGCAACGGAGAGTCCTTCGGGAACAAGGAGATCATCATGGCCAGCAGCGATGCCCCCATCCAGATCGGCCGGGTTGCGCTGATCGTCAACGACCTGGACAAGGTGGGGGATTTCTATCGTTCCGCCATCGGCCTCGAACGGCTTTCGGGCGGCGGCGAGGAGCTGGTGCTGGGCGCCGGCGACCTGCCGCTGCTGGCGCTGCGCCGCGACCGCGCCGCCCGCCATCGCCCGCGCGAGGCCGGGTTGTTCCACACCGCCTTCCTGCTGCCCGACCGCGCGGCGCTGGGGCGCTGGCTGCGCCATGCCGCCGACCGGCAGATCGGCCTGGACGGCGCCTCGGACCACCTGGTCAGCGAGGCGCTTTATCTGCGCGACCCCGAGGGCAACGGCATCGAGATCTATGCCGACCGGCCCCGCTCGGCCTGGCAGACCGATGGCCGCGCGGTGCGGATGGACAGCATCGCGCTGAACCTGCAGGGCCTGCTGGATGCGGCGGATGCGCCCTGGGCCGGCGCACCCGCGGGCAGCGTGGTCGGCCATGTCCACCTGCAGGTCGGCAATGTCGCCGAGGCCGAGACATTCTACATGAACCGGCTTGGCATGGATCGCAGCGCCCATATGTTCGGCGCCAGCTTCTTCGCCACCGGCGGCTATCACCATCACCTGGCGGGAAACATCTGGAACAGCCGCGGCGCGGGGCCGCGCAGCGCCGATGCGGCCGGGCTGGCCGAGGTGGTGCTGGCGGCCGATGCCGATGCGCTGGCGGCGCTGGGGGCGGTGGAGTTCAGCGATCCCTGGGGCACGAAGCTGCGCGTCGAACCGAAGGGTTGAGCCGGGGGGCCGGGGGCTCTGCCCCCACGCCTTTCCGGCCCCGCGACGGGGCCGGAAAGGCGTTCCCCCGGGGTATTTGGAAACGGTGAAATCAGGCCGGGCGCCAAAGGCCGTGCCGCCGGGCGAAGCGCAGCTCTTGCCGCGGGCGGAAGCCGGGCTCGTCCATCGGCGCGACATGGCGTTCGACGATCAGGTCCGGGCCGCGGAAATCCAGCACCGCGAATTCGTTCTGCCGGTCGTCCGGCCGAGCGCAAAGCGCGGTGCCCGCCTGCACCTGCAGGACCGGGCGGCCGGTTTCGCCCAGGAAGGCACCGATCGACCACAGGTGCAGGTGGCCGCTCAGCACCAGCTGCACGCCGTCGGTCTCGAAGCGCGTCAGGGCCGGTGCGGCGCCCTTCATCAGCGCCTTGTCCACCTGCGGGCGTTGCTGCAGCGGGTGGTGCAGGGCGACGATGTTGGTGCAGGACGGGTCCAGCCCGGCGATCACTCGCGCCACCTGCGCCGGGGTGATGATGCCGCGCTGCCAAGCCATGGGATCGACGCTGTTCAGCCCCTGCACCCGCACCGCGCCGACATGGCCGACCGGCTCGAGCGTTTCGGCGATGGCGCGGCGCCAGCGGACATAGGGCTGCATCATGCGGTCCGAGAGCTTGTAGAGCGGGATGTCGTGATTGCCCGGCACCGCGATCAGCGGCGCCTCGATCCGGCGCAGGAAGGCCGCCGCCCGGGCGAATTGCGCCGAGCGGCCGCGATGGGTCAGGTCGCCCGTCACCACGACCAGATCGGCGCGGGCGGCATTCACCAGGTCCAGCAGCGGTTCGATCAGCGAAGCGCGTTCATAGCCGAAATGCAGGTCCGAGAGATGCAGGATGCGCGTCATGCCGCGTCCCGCCCGCCGCTGCCGGCCGGCACGAGCACCTTCAGCGCCCCCTTGCGCACCCGGATGGCAAAGGGCGAATCCATCCAGGTCTTTTCGCCGTCATGGGCGACATATTCATGGCGCGGCACGGTCTCGATCTCGAAGGATTCGGCGCAGATCAGGTCGAAATCGGCATAGCGCGCCGTCTTGCCCATGGCCAGCCGCAGCGCCGAGCGCACCAGCGGCGTCGGGCGTCGGGCCCGCGCCACCAGCAGCGCCAACTGGCCCTGGCGCACGCAATCGGCGCCCTCGAGCCCGAACATGTCGAGCTGGTAGGCGCTTTTCGCCACAAAAGCGAGCGCGGTGGTGAAGCGCTGTTCCCGCCCCCTGGCGCGCACCGTCAGCCGCAGCGGCCGGCGCAGCGTCCAGAGCGCCACCAGCGCCGACCAATAGGCCGCCACCCGCGACCGGCCCCAGCGCCGGTAGATATTCTCGCGCCGTTTCAGGATTTCCGGATAGGCGCCGAAGCTGACATTGTTGAGAAAGATCGTGCCGTTCATCTCGCCGATGTCGACGGCGCGGATCCGGGGGGACTCGAAGACCTTCAGCGCCTCCTCGACCGTCTCGCCCGAGCCGAGATCGCGGGCGAAATAGTTGAAGGTGCCGCCGGGGATCACCGCCATGGCGCTGTCCGTGCCGGCCACGGCGCTGGCCACCGCCGCCTGGGTGCCGTCGCCGCCGGCCGCGACGATCAGGTCGAAGCCCTGCGCGACCGCCTGTCGGGCCATGGCGGGCAGGTCCGAGCCCGCCTCGGTGCCGCGGATCTCCAGCGCGGCCACCCGCCCCTGCAGCGCCTTGCGCAGTTCGCCGGCGATATCGCGACCCTGCTTGCGGCCCGAGCCCATGTTGACGATCGTGCAGACCCGCGCCGTGGCAAGGGAAAACGCCGCCCCGGCGGGCGGATCGCGCTGTTCTGTCATATTCTGGCCTCATCGCGGTTGCCTGCCGGAACACGGCGCGGGGGCGGCCGGTTCCCGACGGTCTTGACGGGCGGTTGCGGCTTTTCGCCCCTGCCGGATAATCCTGATCTTTTTACTTGCCTTTGGCCGGCGGCTTTGCCAGATTGCGCGCGGGAAGCCGAGGGGCGGGGTGCTGGTCATCCGGTCCCGGCCAGCCGCGCCGTTCCGGGCCAGCGGCGGCTCGCCACCCGAAACGGCCATTGCCTGAACCCAAAGCGGGAGAAATTCTGCCCCGAAGACCCGACCGCAGCATGGGCCATGACTGCGTCGCCCGCGCCCATCCGGCCGCGCGCCCCTGCCCTGATTGGGGACGAAATCCTTTGAAACGAGATGCATGATGAACATCCGCCTGTCCGAGGCGCCCAAGAAGACGGCGTCGCTTGTGCCTGATCCAGTCCTGTTCGGTTTCGAAGGTCCGTCGGGGCGCGTGCTTGGCCGCGGCGCCGCCCGGCGCCTGCCGCCGGGCAATGCCGCGACGCTGGACGCACGGGTGACCGGGGCCTTGGCCTCGATCCCGGCAGAGGGGGTGATCGGCGGCGCCCTGCCCTTCGACCGGGCGGCTGAGGACTGCCTGTGGCAATGCGACGGCCAGCCGGCCCCGGCCCCGAATGGCATCGCCCCCGCGGGCCTGCCCCTGCAGGACTGGCGGCTGACGCCCGAACCGCAGGCCGGCGACTATGCCCGCGCCGTGGCCCGGGCGCTGGCGGTCATGTATGAGGAAACCGGCCGGCAGGACGCGCTGGAAAAGATTGTGCTGGCCCGCAGCCTGCTGGTCGAATCGACCGCGCCCATCCCGGTCGAGGCGCTGATGTCGCGACTGCATGCCGACCGCACCGTCACCGCCTTTCGCGTCGCCCTGCCCTCGGGTCCGGCGCATCCGCAGGGCCGGATGCTGTGCGGGGCCACGCCCGAACTGCTGGTGGAAAAGACCGGCAGGCGCATCGTCTCGCATCCGCTGGCGGGTTCGGCGCGGCGGCTGGCCGATCCGGTGGCCGACCGCGCCGCGGCCGAGGCGCTGTCCAATTCCGGCAAGGACCACCGCGAACATGCGCTGGTGGTGGAATCCATCCTCGACACGCTGGCGCCCTGGTGCCGCGCGCTGAGCTGCCCCGAGGGCACCTGCATCACCTCGACCCGCAGCATGTGGCACCTGGGCACCCGCATCGAGGGGCGGCTGCGCGACGCGGACACGCCCTCGGTCGTGCTGGCCTCGGCGCTGCATCCGACGCCGGCGGTCTGCGGCGTGCCGATGGCGCGCGCGGCGCGGCTGATCGGCGAGCTTGAACCCGTGGCCCGGGACTTCTATGCCGGGGCGGTCGGCTGGTGCGACGCCCGGGGCGACGGCGCCTGGTATGTCGCCATCCGCTGCGCCGAGATCAGCGGCCGGCAGGCGCGGCTTTATGCCGGGGCGGGGATCGTTCCCGGCTCGGACCCGATGGCCGAGGCCGCCGAGACCGGCGCGAAATTCGGCGCTTTCCTGGCCGCACTGGGCCTGCCGCAGGATGCGGGCCTGGCCGGGGTGGCGCGCAAGGATGGAGAGAACTGATGGCCCTGCCCGGCATCGCCCCCTATGCCCCCCCGACCGAGGCCGAGCTGCCCAAGGCGCGCGGTCCCTGGCAGCCCGACCGCGACCGGCTGGCGTTGCTGATCCATGACATGCAGCGCTATTTCTGCCGCCCCTATCCCGAGGGCGCGCCGCTGGCGCCGGTGGTCGGCAATATCGCGCGGCTGATCCAGGCGGCGCGGGCGGCGGGCGTGCCGGTGTTCTACACCGCGCAGCGGGGCGACCAGTTCCGCCCGGATCGCGGCCTGCAGGCCGACCTGTGGGGGCCGGGCATGAGCGCCGTCCCCGAGCACGAGGAGATCCTGCCCGCGCTGGCCGCGGCCGCGGGCGACATCGTGCTGGTCAAGCATCGCTACAGCGCCTTCCAGCGCTCGAACCTGGACCATCTGATGCGGGCGCGTGGCCGCGACCAGCTGATGATCTGCGGCGTCTATGCCCATATCGGCTGCCTCGCCACCGCCGTCGAGGCGTTCCAGCGCGACATCGAGGCCTTTGCCGTGGCCGATGCGCAAGCCGATTTCTCGCGCGAGAAGCAGGACATGGCCATGGCCTGGATCGCCGCCACCTGCGGCGTGGCCCTGTCCACCCGGCAGGCACTGACCGCGCTGCAAGCAGAGGTGAAGTCATGCGCCTGACCGGATTTCAGGGCAAGACCGCCATCGTCACCGGCGCGGCCGGCGGCATCGGCCGGGCCGTGGTTGCCGCGCTGCTGGAGGCGGGGGCGAAGGTCGTCGCCACCGATACCGAGACCGCGCTGGCCGCGAACCCGGTCGCGGGCGCCGAGAACCGGGCGCTGGACGTGCGCGACGGCGATGCCGTCGAGGCGCTGGTGGCCGAGGTCGAGGCCGCGCATGGCCCGCTGGGGCTGGGCGTCCATGCGGCCGGGGTGCTGGCCATCGGGCCGCTGCTGGACCTGGCGCCCGAGGAATGGGAGCGGGTGATCGGCGTCAATGCCACGGGCAGCTTCAACGTCACCCGCGCCTTCGGCCGCGCCATGGTGCGCAACGGCGGCGGCTCGATCGTCGCGGTCAGCTCGAACGCGGCGGGGATTCCGCGCCTGAACATGGGGGCCTATGCCGCCTCGAAGGCGGCGGCGACCATGCTGATCCGCTGCCTGGGGCTGGAACTGGCGGCGCAGGGCGTGCGCTGCAACATCGTCGCGCCGGGCTCGACCCTGACGCCGATGCAGACCGGCATGTGGACCGAGGACGGCGGCGCCGGCGAGCGCGCGGTGATCGAGGGCAGCCTGGAGGCCTATCGCACCGGCATCCCGCTGAAGAAGCTGGCGACGCCCGAGGACATCGCCGGCGCGGTGATGTTCATGCTGTCCGAGCAGGCGGGCCATGTCACCATGGCCGACCTGTATGTCGATGGCGGCGCGACGCTGCGCGCCTAGATCCGGGACGCGATCAGCGCCCACCAGTTGTCCAGCGTCGGCTCGCGCGCCAGTTCCTCGAAACTGGCCTCGATGCCCATCTGCTTCAGCTCGGACGAAAAGGTCATCACCGCGATGGAATCGAGCCCGTAAAGGACCAGGTTCTCGCCCGGCTCGATCTCGCATTCGTCCTCGATCATCGCGGCCACGCGGGCGGCCAGCCATTCGGGGCTGAGATCGGTCTTTTCGGCACTATCCATCATTCGTCCTTTCAGGCGGTTTCGGCCACGAGGCTGTCGCGCAGGCGGCGCTTGTCGATCTTGCCCACCGCGGTCAGCGGCAGTTCGGGCAGGAAGCGGAACCGGTCGGGCAGCTTGTATTCGGCCACGCCCAGATCCAGCAGGTGCCGGCGCAGCGCCGGCGGCGAATGCTTGCCCGCCCCGTCGCGCAGCACCAGGAAGGCGCAGCTTTTCTCGCCCAGATGCGCATCGGGGGCCGCGACCAGCGCGGCATGGGTGATGTCGGGATGGCGCACCAGCAGGTTCTCGATCTCCTCGGCGGCGATCTTCTCGCCGCCGCGGTTGATCTGGTCCTTGATGCGGCCGACGACACGCAGATTGCCGCCCTGCCGCAACACCACGTCGCCCGAGTGATAGAAGCCTTCGGCGTCGAAGGCCTTCGCATTGTGCTCGGGGCTGCGGTAATAGCCCCGGAAGGTATAGGGGCCGCGGGTGGCCAGCGCGCCGGGCGTGCCGTCGGGCACCGGGTTGCCGTGCTCGTCCAGGATGCGGACCTCGTCAGCCGGGCTGATCGGCCGGCCCTGGGTGGTGAAGACCACCTCATCCGGGTCGGTCAGGCGGGTGTAGTTCACCAGCCCCTCGGCCATGCCGAAGACCTGCTGCAACCGGCAGCCCAGCAGGTCCGGCACCCGCCGCGCCGTCGCCTCGGCAAAGCTGGCGCCGCCGACCAGCATCAGCGCGAGGCTCACGATCTGCGCCCGGCAGGCCGGCTCGCCCTCGACCGCGCGCAGCCACAGCGCCACGGCGGGCGGGACCAGCGGCACCATGGTGACGCGTTCGCGTTCGATGATGCCGAAACAGGTCAGCGGTTCGGGGCTGGGGGCCATGACCACCGTTCCGCCGGCGTGGAACACCCCCAGCACGCCGGGCGAGCTCATCGGGAAGTTGTGCCCCGCCGGCAGCGCGCAAAGGAACCGCGTGGCCGAGGTGACGCCGCAGATCTCGACGCTGGCGCGGATGCTGTAGTCGTAATCGTTATGGGTGCGCGGAATCAGCTTCGGCGTGCCGGTGCTGCCGCCCGACAGCTGGAAGAAGGCGACCTGATCCGCCGGCGTCGGCCCGGCCTCCGCCGGCAGCGCAGCGCCATCGGCCAGCCAATGGGTCAGGCTGCGTTCGGGCGCGTCCTCGCCCAGCAGCAGCACATGGCCCACCCCGCCGGCGCGCAACGCGTCCGCGAAGGCGTCGTCGCGGAACAGCTCGTGCTGGCGCGAGGCGATGACCACGCGCGGCGCGATCTGGCGGACATATTCCGAAAGCTCCAGCCGGCGATGGCTGAACAGCGCGTTGACCGGCGCCACGCCGATGCGCAGCAGCGCAAAGAAGACGATATAGAACTCGGCCACATTGGGCAGTTGCACCACCGCCGTGTCGCCATGGCCCAGCCCCTGCCCTGCCAGCCGCGCGGCCAGGTTGCGCGACAGCCGGTCCAGCTCGGCATAGCTGAAGCGCCGGTCGCCGCAGACCAGCGCCTCGGCCCGGGGATTGGCGGCAAGCTGGGCGTCGAGGATATGGGTCAGCGGCTGGTCGATCCAGTAGCCGGCCTCTCGATAGCGTTGCGCGAGATCCTGGGGCCAGGGACTGAATTCGATCATGGGGCACCTGCTTTGGGTCGGCAATTCCGTGGCAACAACCCGCACACGGCGCCTGCGGCACCTTGACGGGTGTTAATAGTTGAGTATTTTTATCCCGCTTTCTCTCTCGAAGCAAGCCAGCCGCGGCTTCCGGGTCGCAATCAAGCCAGCACTCTCTCGGTCCGACGCCAAACTCCCTTGGGGGAGAGGGGATTTCATGACGCATCACCACGCCGAGGGGCTCTGGATGCCCTTGACCCTGGCGCAACTGGATTTCTGGGAAGAATTCCGTTTCCATCCCGGCGAGGCCGTCTCGACCGTCGCCCATGCCGTGGAATTGCGCGGCGTCGCCGATCCCCCGGCGCTGGCCCGGGCCATCGAAGGCACCATCGCCGAAACCGACATCATGGCGCTGCGCTTCGGCCTGGGCGCCGACGGCCAGCCGGCCCAGCGCATCGAGCCCCAGCGCCGGCCGATGCTGCGCCAGATCGACCTGTCGCAGCGCCCCGATGCCCGCGACCATGCCTTCGCGCTGATGCGGGCCGATGTCGATGCGGCGCTGGACCTGCTGGAGCAGCCCATCGCGGCGCAATGGCTGATCCGGCTGGCCGAGGGGCATTACCTCTGGTTCAACCGCGGCCATCACATCGCGCTGGACGGCTATGCCATGACGCTGATCGAGCAGCGCTGCGCCCGGCTTTACGCCGCCGCGCTGGACGGCAAGGATCCCGGCCCGGCGCTGCGCCCCTTCGCCGCCTATCTGAACGAGGAACTCGACTATCGCGCCAGCCCGCGCCATGCCGCCGACGGCCGGCACTGGGCCGGGGTCCTGGCCGCCGAGCCGCCCCCCAAGGTGCTGCGCAAGGGCTCCGAGAACTACCCGGCCGAGGCGCTGGCGGCGGCACACGACCTGTCCGGCCTGCGCGACGCGCTGCTGCGCCAGGCGCAGGCGGTCGGCATGGGCTGGCCGGACCTGCTGACGGTGCTCTGTTCGGCCTGGGCGGCGCTGCATCTGCCGGACGGCTCGGCCGAGCGCCTGCGCGACGCGCAGGACCGCGTCTCGATGCCGGTCTGGCTGCCCTACATGAGCCGCATGGGCAGCGTCGCGGTCTCGGTCCCGGCGCTGGTGGTGAACATCCTGCCGCTGGACGTGACGCTGGACGAATCCGAGCCGCTGGCCGAGGCGCTGGCCCGGCTGGGCACGCGGCTGCACAAGCTGCGCCGGCACGGCCGCTATCGCATCGAACAGATCGCCGAGGATTACGGCATGGAGCCACGCAGCCGCTTCTTCTTCTCGCCGCTGATCAACGTGCTGCCCTTTGACGAGGCGCGCTTCGCCGGCTGCGACACCACGCGGCATGTGCTGTCGAACGGGCCGGGCGACGGCTTCAACATCACCATCCGCAGCGATAGCGGGGCCCGCGGCCTGGAACTGCTGGTCGAGGCCGATCCGACCCTGACCCCGCCCGGGGATTTCGCCCGATTGGCCGGGGCGTTGCCCCGCTTTCTGGCCGCGGCGCTGGCGCCGGAAAACCTGTCGCGGCCGCTGTCGGCCCTGGCCTGACGGCTTGCCTTTGTCCCCGGCCCGCGCCCATCCTGCGCGGACCGGGGATAAGGAAGGGATCATGGACAGCGACATCCGGCCGGCCGGCGCAGACGACCTTTCCACGGTCGCGGCGCTGGTCGAGGACGCCTATGGCCATTACGTCGCGCGCATCGGCCGCAAGCCCGGCCCGATGCTGGCCGACCACGCCGCGCGCATCGCCACCGGCGAGACATATCTGCTGGACGACGACGGCGCGGTGCTGGGGCTGATCGTGCTGGTCGCGCAGGCCGACGCGCTGCTGGTCGAGAATGTCGCCGTGGCGCCGGGCGCGCAGGGCCGGGGCCTTGGCCGACGGCTGAGGGGGTTCGCCGAAAACCGCGCCGGCGCCCTGGGCCTGCCCCGGCTGCGGCTCTACACCCATGTCGCCATGGTCGAGAACCGGGCCCTCTATGCCCGGCTCGGCTATGCCGAGACGCATCGCGTCTGCGAGGCGGGGCTGGACCGGGTCTATATGGAAAAGCCGCTGCCCTAGTCGCGCCCGGGAATGGGCGCCGCGGGGGCTGCCGAAGCGCTGGGAAGATAGTCGCGGCGAACGCAACCCTCCGCATCGCGGTCGCGCAGGCCGGGCGGCCGGTCCTCGGGCAACTCGAACCCGGCGCAGAGGCGATAGCTGCGCGGCCCGGTCACCTCGTAGCGATAGGGCGCGCCGGTGAAGGGATCGGCCAGCCGCGCCTGCCAGTCGCATTGCGGCGTGGTCTCCAGCCGCGCCGGCAGCCGCCGGCCGTTGTTGTCGGCCAGGCAGCGCACCAGCGTGGCCAGCGCCGAAAGATCGCCCTCGCGCTGGCGGTCGCGGCGTTCCTTGCGGGCCTGGCCGGGGCCTCCGGTCAGCGCCAGCCCCAGCACGATGGCGATGGCGGCCAGCAGGCCGATGGCGATGGTCGGCCAGCGCCTAGTCATTCAGCTCTCCCCGGTAATAGGCGAAGACCAGCCCGGCCACTCCGGCCACCAGCGCGGCCTTGGCGGCGAACCGCGCCGTCAGTTCGCCGTTCAGCAGCGCATAGATGACGTAGATCCCGTCGCCCAGAAACACCAGCGAGGCGACCAGCAGCGTCAGCGAGGCGAACCACTTGCGCACCAGCGACCGCCGGCGCCCGGCATCGCCCCGGCTCATGCCCGCGACCTTGCGGTTGAGCAGCAGGAACACCGGCGCAAAGGCGATCAGCGAGGCGATGGACCAGCGCGCCGAACTGCCGGAGCGATAGGAATAGCCCTCGGCCGGGTCGGGAATCAGCCGGTCGATCAGCGCCATGCCCAGGTCGCAGACATGCCAGCCGATCATGCCCAGCGACAGGAACAGCAAGCCGTAAAGCAGCGCCTCCTGCGCCGAGGCATAGGGCCGCGGCCGCGGCACCGGCGGCAGGCCGGGCGACACCTCCCAGCCGTGGATCGCCTCGTCGATCTCGGGCTCGGACCAGCCGGCATGGGTCAGCGCCCGCGCGATCTGGTCCCGGTTGCCGCCCTGGGCCATGGCGTGGCGGACGAATTCGGATAGCTGGTCGGCTGGTTTCATCGGTGTCCCCTTCGCCGGCAGGTTTCGGCATGGCGGCCCGGCGGTCAAGCCCGGCCACCCGCCCGGCGGCCGGTTTCGCGCGCGGCAAGCGGCCGGCCGCGACCGCCGCGAAAATTTTCCCGGCGGCACGATTTTCCCCTTGCACGCTCCGGCGCGCTCCCATAAATGACGCCTCACCGAAGGCCAAGCGCCATCGGATACGGAGCGCGGGCGTAGCTCAGGGGTAGAGCATAACCTTGCCAAGGTTAGGGTCGTGAGTTCGAATCTCATCGCCCGCTCCAAAATCTTCCTTCGGGAATCAGCGAAAAGCGGCCTTCGGGCCGCTTTCGGCTTTTTGCGCGGCGATTCGCCGATTCGCGCCATCGCGCTGCCCCCTCTGGTCATTTTCCGCGAATCGGGTCTAGTATCGCAGCCATGTTGCCCCGCCTGTCATCCGGGACATCCGTCAGGAACAAGCTGCCGCGCTTCGCAACGACATCACCACCCGATTCGCGGCCAGCCCTAGCGTGAGGTGCTCATGCCGGCTCTGGAAGCTCTGATCGAAACCAAGTTGCAGCAACTCTCCGTGCCGCTGGGGGTGCGCCTGCCCTCGGGTAAGCGGCTGGGGCCGCCGGGGGTGCCCGTCACCCTGGCCTTCGACCATATGTCGGCGCTGGCGCAGCTCGCCGCCGGCCGGCTGGGCCGGCTGGGGGACGAGATCGTCACCGGCCGCACCCGGGTCGAGGGTTCGATGCGCGACCTGATGCAGGTGGTCGCGGCGCTGGCCCCGGCCGAGGGCCAGGCCCTGCGCCCCTCGCTGTGGCAGCGGCTGAAGAGCCGCGTCCATTCCGCCCTGCATCACAGCCGCGCACGCGACGCCGAACAGATCCGCTCGCATTACGATGTCTCGAACGAGTTCTATGCGCTGTGGCTCGACCCGCTGCGGGTCTATTCCTGCGCCTATTTCCGCGACCCGCAGATGTCGCTGGCCCAGGCGCAAGAGGCGAAGCTGGACCTGATCTGCCGCAAGCTCGACCTGCGCCCGGGCGAGCGGTTCGTCGATATCGGCGCCGGCTGGGGCGGGCTGCTGATGCATGCCGCCCGCCATTACGGCGTGGATGCGACCGGCATCACCCTGTCGCGCAACCAGTTCGAACATGTCAGCCGCCTGATCGAGGCCGAGGGCCTGGGCGAACGGGTGCGCATCCGGCTGTGCGACTATCGCGACCTGCGGCCCGAGCAGCCCTTCGACAAGCTCGCCTCGGTCGGCATGTTCGAGCATGTCGGCCGCGCCAACATGCTGACCTATTGCGAAACGCTGCGCCGGCTGCTGAAACCCGGCGGCATGGCGCTGAATCATGGCATCACCGCCGCCGGGCTGGACGACGCCATGGTCGGCGGCGGGCTGGGCGATTTCATCGAGAAGCACATCTTCCCCGGCGGCGAGCTGATCCATGTCAGCCACGCCATCCGCACCCTGTCGCAGGCCGGGCTGGAGATGGTCGATACCGAGAACCTGCGCCCGCATTACGCCAGGACGCTGTGGTGCTGGTCCGATGCGCTGGAATCGCAGCTGCCGCAGGCCGAACAGACGCTGGCCCGTTCCATGCCCCCCAGCCGGGCAGCCGAGGTGCTGCGCGCCTATCGGCTTTACCTGGCCGGCTGTGCGATGGCCTTCGAGCGGGGCTGGGTGGCGCTGCATCAGATCCTGCTGATCAATCCCGACCCGGCGCGCGGCTCGGAAGACATGCCCGGGGCGCATTCCGGCTATCCGTTCCGGCGCGACTATATCTATCGCTGAACGGCCGGGGCGCGATTGTGCCCCGCCGCCGTTAACGGTAACATCCGCTCCCTGGATAAAGAACGGAGACGAGGGGCGATGACGCAGGCGACAATCGGGTTGATCGGTCTTGGCACCATGGGCGCGGCCCTGGCGCTGAACATCGCCGAGAAGGGCTTTCCCGTCGCGGTCTGGAACCGCACCACCGCAGTCACCCGCCGCTTCCATGCCGAGGCGGGCGCGCTGGCCGATCGCGTGATCCCGACCGAAAGCCTGGTCGAGCTGGTCGCCGCCATCGCCCCGCCGCGCGCCATCATCCTGATGGTCCCCGCCGGTCCGGCCGTCGACGACCAGATCGCGGCGCTGGCGCCGCTGCTCGGCCCCGAGGATCTGGTGATCGACGCCGGCAACGCCAATTTCCACGACACCGACCGCCGCGCGAGCGCCGGCCTGCCGATGCGCTTCCTGGGCATGGGCGTCTCGGGCGGCGAGGAGGGGGCGCGCCACGGCCCCGCCATCATGGGCGGCGGGGCGCGGGCCGACTGGGACCGCATCGCCCCGGTCATGCAGGCCATCGCCGCCCGGGCCGAGGACGGCACGCCCTGCGCCACCTGGATGGGCGAGGCCGGCGCCGGCCATTTCGTCAAGACCGTGCATAACGGCATCGAATATGCCGACATGCAGATGATCGCCGAGGTCTACGGGCTGATGCGCGACGGGCTGGGCCTGCCGGCCGCCGCCATCGGCGAGACCTTCGCCGGCTGGAATCAGGGCGCGCTGAAATCCTATCTGGTCGAGATCTCGGCCGCCGTCGCCGCGGCCGCCGATCCGCTGACCGGGGCGCCGATGCTGGACGTGATCCTGGATGCCGCCGGGCAGAAGGGCACCGGCCGCTGGACCGCGATCGAGGCGCAGCACCTCGCCGCGCCGATCCCGGTGATCGAGGCGGCGGTGATGGCGCGCAACGTCTCGGCCCGCATCGCCGAGCGCCAGGCGGGCGAGGCGCGCTTTGGCGCCACCCCGCAGCCGCTGGACCTGACGCCCGACCAGTTGGAGCAGGCGCTGATCGCCGGCAAGATCCTGTGCTATGCGCAGGGTTTCGCGATGATCGAGGCGGCGGGCCGCGCCTTCGGCTGGCAACTGGATCTGCCGGGGATCGCGCGGGTCTGGCGGGCGGGCTGCATCATCCGCTCGGCGATGCTGAACGACATGGCCACGGCGCTGGCCGAGGATCCGTCGCGCAACCTGGTGCTGGCGCCGTTCTTCGCCGAGAAGCTCGAGATCGCGATGCCGGCGCTGCGCGCGGTGGTGGCGCGGGGGATCACGGCCGGCCATGCCTTGCCGGCGCTGGCCTCGGGGCTGGGCTGGTTCGACATGATGCGCACCGGCCGCGGCACGGCGAACATGATCCAGGCGCAGCGGGATTTCTTCGGCGCGCATGGCTTCGACCGGCTGGACGGCCGGGACAGCCATCACGGGCCCTGGGGCGCCAAGGCCTGAACGAAGGACGCGCCGCCGCCGCCCACGCCAGGCGGTGGCGAAGACGAAACACGGCGCCGGCGCGATACCCCCTTGACCCCGCGCCCTGAAAACCCTAGCAAACCCGAGGCTCCGGCGGGTTGGCGGAGAGGTTACGCAGCGGATTGCAAATCCGTGAAGACCGGTTCGATTCCGGTACCCGCCTCCAAGTCTTTTCAAGAGCTTGTGCCATATCGGGCTTTCCCTTTCTTCCGGCGTTTACAGTAGCGTTTACAGTTTCGTTCACTTTGCGCCCCCTTTCACCCGAGCGAGCTTGACCAGAATACCATCTGATTCATCGGGCGAAACACGGGCGTAATGCTCGATCACCGCCGCCGCGTAGCGCACCGACCAGCCCATGTGTGAGGCGATCTCGGCCAGCGTAAGGCCGGCATTCAGAAGCCGTGTGGCAGCCGTTCCGCGCGTGTCCTGCAACCGCAGGTCATACCCTAGGGCTTCGGGCGTCAGCCCCGCTTTATTGCGCCAGTAGCGCAGACTGTCCGAGGCGTGGCGCCCAGTCATGGGCTGGCCGCGATCACTAACCAAGATCAACATGCGACCGGCCGGCGTGGCATCGATCAGCGCGGCCATGGCCGGAGTGACGGGGATCGTGGCGGTGCGCTTTCGCTTGTTCGTCCTGATGCGAATGCGGCGCCCCTGTGGCGTCTTCTCGATCTGATTGCGATGCAGGCGCACCAGATCGGCCGGCCGCAGCCCGGTTTCGCACCCGGCCGTAAGGATGCGCTGCACCCACTCTGGCGCATGGGCACAGACAGCCTCGCGCTGCGCCGGGGTCCACACGATTTCCGAACGGTCGACCTGGCTCTGTTGCACAAATCGGCTTAAGGCCGAGGTTCCCCTTTCCCCGGACGGACTTATCCCACAGCTTCCG
>NZ_JBHRXE010000038.1:0-641 GCF_042648325.1 Paracoccus simplex
CGTGACCGATCGTCCCGATGTTGACGTGCGGTTTCGTCCGTTCAAACTTTGCCTTTGCCATCATGGCCTCCTATCGGGGGGGCCACCCGCGCGACAGCCCCCGTCGTGAAACATCCGCCGCGACTTATAATCGCGCCGGGGAAAAATCAAGGGCGCGCCGGCCTTTGCCGCGCCGTCTGTGACCGTGGAACCGGAGCGCCGCGAAGGCGTTGGAATCGCGCAGACAAGGCTGCCCGGCCCGGCGGCCCCGCAACGCATCCGGAGGAACGAGATGAGCCTGATGAAATCCCTCGCCCGCGTCGCGGCTGGCGTCATGCTGGCCAAAGGCATCGGAACCATGATGAAGAACGCCCAGAACCGGCCGCGCAGCGGCTCCGGACAGGGATCCGGCGGCTTGCTGGGCGACCTGTTCGGCAACAATACCGGCGGCGCCGGCAGCCGCTCGACCGGCTCGGGCGGGCTTGGCGACATGCTGGGCCAGGTGCTGGGCGGCCGCCCGGGCGGCGGCAGCGCCTATGGCGGCGCGCATTCGCCGCGCAGCGCCGGCAGCGCCCAGGGCGGGCTGGGCGGCATCCTCGACCAGCTGACCGGCAGCCGTGGCGGCTCGGGATCGGGCGGCGGGCGCGGCGGGATCCTGGGCG
>NZ_JBHRXE010000039.1:0-26451 GCF_042648325.1 Paracoccus simplex
CGTGACCGATCGTCCCGATGTTGACGTGCGGTTTCGTCCGTTCAAACTTTGCCTTTGCCATGGGCATGGCTCCTTATGTTGACGGTGCGTGCAGGCACGCACCCTACGGGGTTGGTAGGGTGCGTGGTTGCCCACGCACCGCCGGGATTACGCGTATTTCTTCTGGATCTCGTCCGAGATGTTCTGCGGCACGGCCTCGTAATGGTCGAACTGCATCGTGAACACCGCGCGGCCCGAGGACATCGAACGCAGGTTGTTGATATAGCCGAACATGTTGGCCAGCGGCACGAAGGCGTCGATGACGTTCGCATTGCCGCGCGTGTCCTGACCGCGGACCATGCCGCGACGGCTGGTCAGGTCGCCGATGATCGAACCGGTATATTCTTCCGGCGTGACCACCTCGACGCGCATGATCGGTTCCAGCAGCTTGGCGCCGGCCTTCTTCAGACCTTCGCGCATGGCGGCACGCGCCGCGATCTCGAAGGCCAGGACCGAGGAGTCGACGTCGTGGAAGGCACCGTCGATCAGCGCCACCTTGAAGTCGATCACCGGGAAGCCGGCCAGCGGACCCGAATCCATGACGGACTTGATGCCCTTCTCGACGCCCGGGATGTATTCCTTGGGCACCGCACCGCCGACGATCTTCGATTCGAACGAGTAGCCCTCGCCCGGCTCGGTCGGGGTGATGACCAGCTTGACGCGCGCGAACTGGCCGGTACCGCCGGTCTGCTTCTTGTGCGTGTAGTCGATCTCGGCTTCGCGCGAGATGGTCTCGCGATAGGCCACCTGCGGCGCACCGATATTCGCCTCGACCTTGAACTCGCGCTTCATGCGGTCCACGAGGATGTCGAGGTGAAGTTCGCCCATGCCCTTCATGATTGTCTGGCCCGACTCGATGTCGGTCTCGACGCGGAAGGACGGGTCTTCGGCGGACAGGCGCTGCAGGGCCAGGCCCATCTTCTCCTGGTCGGCCTTCGACTTCGGCTCGACGGCGATCTCGATCACCGGCTCGGGGAAGGTCATGGTTTCCAGAACCACCGGCTTGGCCGGGTCGCACAGCGTGTCACCCGTGGTGGTGTCCTTCAGACCGGCCAGCGCGATGATGTCGCCGGCAAAGGCTTCGTCGATCTCTTCGCGGTTGATGGCGTGCATCACCATCATCCGGCCGACGCGCTCGCGCTTGCCCTTGGTCGAGTTCATCATCTGGTCGCCTTTCCTCAGCGCGCCCGAATAGATGCGCGTGAAGGTCAGCGAACCGACGAAGGGGTCGTTCATGATCTTGAACGCCAGTCCCGAGAACGGATCCGCGTCCGAGGCGTGGCGGGCGATGTTGCGCTCTTCCGTTTCGTCGCCCGGGGCGAAGCCCATGTAGGCGGGAACGTCGGTCGGCGCCGGCAGGAAGTCCACGACGGCGTTCAGCAGCGGCTGCACGCCCTTGTTCTTGAACGCCGAGCCGGCCATGACCGGGAAGAAGGACAGCGACAGCGTGCCCTTGCGGATCAGCTTGCGCAGGGTCGCCTCGTCGGGCTCGTTGCCCTCGAGATAGGCTTCCATCGCCTCGTCGTCCTGTTCGACGGCAAGCTCGATCATCTTGCCGCGCCATTCCTCGGCGACGTCCTGAAGCTCGTCACGGATGGGCTGACGGACCCAGGAGGCGCCCAGATCCTCGCCGATCCAGACCCATTCTTCCATCTTGATCAGATCGACGATGCCTTCCAGCTTGTCCTCGGCGCCGATCGGCAGGGCGATCGGGCAGGGGGTGCCGCCGGTGCGGTCCTTGATCATGGCGACGCATTTGAAGAAATCGGCGCCGATCTTGTCCATCTTGTTGACGAAGACGATCCGCGGAACCTTGTAGCGGTCGGCCTGGCGCCAGACGGTCTCGGTCTGCGGCTCGACGCCGGCATTGCCGTCCAGCAGGCAGATCGCGCCGTCCAGAACCGCCAGCGAACGCTCCACCTCGATGGTGAAGTCGACGTGGCCGGGGGTGTCGATGATGTTGAAGCGGCAGCGCTCCTTGTCATCGGGGGCGAAGTCGGCATCCTCGTGGCGCTGCCAGAAGGTGGTGGTCGCCGCCGAGGTGATGGTGATGCCGCGCTCGGCTTCCTGCTCCATCCAGTCCATGGTGGACGCACCTTCGTGCGTCTCGCCCATCTTGTGGTTCTTGCCGGTGTAGAACAGGATGCGCTCGGTCGTCGTGGTCTTGCCCGCGTCGATATGGGCCATGATCCCGAAGTTCCGGTAGCGCTCCAGCGGATATTCGCGTGCCATAAAGGGCCTTCCTTCCGGTTACCAGCGGTAGTGGCTGAACGCCTTGTTGGCGTCGGCCATCTTGTGCGTGTCCTCACGCTTCTTGACGGCGGTGCCGCGGCCGTTCACCGCGTCGGCCAGCTCGCCCGCGAGGCGCTCTTCCATGGTGTGTTCGTTGCGCTTTTTCGACGCGTCGATCAGCCAGCGGATCGCCAGGGCCTCGCGGCGCGACGGACGCACCTCGACCGGAACCTGGTAGGTGGCGCCGCCGACGCGGCGCGAGCGCACTTCGACCGAGGGCTTCACGTTGTCGAGGGCTTCGTGGAAGACTTCGATCGGCTCGCGCTTCAGCTTGCCCTGGACGCGGTCCAGCGCATTGTAGACGATGCGTTCGGCAACCGATTTCTTGCCGTCGATCATCAGGTTGTTCATGAATTTGGTCAGCACCCGATCGCCATATTTGGCGTCGGGCAGGACTTCGCGCTTCTCAGCGGCGTGACGACGGGACATGTGCCTATCTCCTTACTTCGGACGCTTCGCGCCGTATTTCGAACGACGCTGGCGACGGTCTTTGACGCCCTGGGTATCCAGCACACCGCGCAGGATGTGATAACGGACACCCGGAAGGTCTTTCACCCGGCCGCCGCGGATCAGCACGACGCTGTGTTCCTGCAGGTTGTGCTTTTCGCCCGGAATGTAGGAGATCACCTCGAAACCATTCGTCAGGCGGACCTTGGCCACCTTCCGCATAGCCGAGTTCGGCTTCTTCGGCGTCGTGGTATAGACGCGCGTGCATACGCCCCGCTTCTGCGGGCAGGATTGCAGGTGCTGCGACTTCGAGCGCTGCACCTTGGGCTGCCGCGGTTTGCGGATCAGCTGTTGGATCGTCGGCATTCGGTTCCCCGTCTTGCTTTCGTCAATACTCGCAGCCATCGGCTGCGCCACTTCTCGACGGCGAATCACGCCCATCGTGAAACGCCAGAACCCATCCTATCCCCGAGAGGGGGAGGACGGGTTGATTTCCAGAGGATCGGGGCTGATTCCGGCCCGGATCATGACCACAGAGGTTCTGGGCCCCGATCAGTTTCCTGACGGGTGAAGGGCGTATATGGGCAAACCCGGGGTGAGTCAACAACCCGCCGGGGGCAGGCCCGACCCGGATCGCGGCCGGCTTGCCGGCCCCGCGCCCCGACCCCTGCTCCGCCGGTCAAAGTCCCCAGCGCGGCCGGTCGGCGCCGGGCAGGCCGAAATCGCGCGCGGCGCGATCCAGCGCCTCCAGGTCGATGCGGAAACGCTCGGCCAACAGCCCGGCCCAGCCCGCGGGGTCGCCCTCCCACCGATAGCCGGCGCCGATGGCGCCCGAGTCGTTGTCGTGGTTCAGGAAGCGCACGAACATGGCCTTGCCGGGCATGGTCACCCCGGGCATCGACAGGCCGATCTTCCAATGCGGGAAATGCATCACGCTGCGCTGCGCATCGGGCGGCAGATAGACGGTCAGCGCCGCCCCGGCATTGTAGATCATCCGCGGCTCGACCGAGATGCCGTCCCGCATCGCCTTCAGCACCAGCCCGCGGGAATAATCGCAGGACAGCCGCCGCCGGCGTTCCCACAGCGGGCGCAGCGCCGCGAAATCCCGGCGGGCGTCGCGGATGTAATCCACGGCCACGGCATCGTCGTCGTCCTGGCGGAAATGGCCGACGACATCGGCGCCCGGCTCGATATGCGGCGCGATGGCGGCCAGGCAGGCGTCCAGGTGCTTCTCCATCGGCGGGACCAGCGCCAGCCGGGCCTGCGGCATGATCTCGGTCAGTTCGCGCAGCCGCGACAGCCAGGGCTCGGGCAGATCCGGCCCGGTCATCAGCACCAGGGTGAAATCCGGGTCGGTCTGGGCCAGCAACCCGGGCAAGGTCACGGTCTCGAACCAGAACCAGCGCCGCGCCAGCCGCTCGGGATGGTAGAGGAAGGCCCGCCGCTCCTCCAGCGTCTCATGCGCCACCTGGAAGCCCCGGCCCCCCAGATAGGAAAACCGGCACAAGCCCAACATCTGCACCCGCATCATCGACCGCGTCCCCTCAATTGCCGCTCGCGCAGGATGGTGTAGACCCCCGCCCCCACCACCAGGGCCGAGCCCGCCCAGGTCCACCGGTCCGGCCAGTCGCCAAACACCGCCAGCCCCAGCGCGATGGCCCAGACCAGCGAACTGTAACGGAACGGCGCCACGAAGGATATCTCGCCGACCCGCATGGTGGCGACGGCGGTGATGTAGCCGACGGTCAGAAACAGCGCCGCGCCCGCCAGCAGCGCGAACTCGGCCCCGCTGGGCATCCGCCAGCGTTCCGCGCCGCCCAGCACGAAGCCGGTCAGCATCACCGCCAGCGCCGCATAGAAGGCGATGCTGGACGAGCCGAGCCGAGTCGAGAAGGTTCGCGTCGCCATGTCGCGCACCACGATCAGCAGCATCGAGGCCAGCGCCACCGCCGACCAGCGGTCGAAGGCGCCGGTGCCGGGCCGCAGGATCAGCAGCACGCCCAGAAAGCCGATGCCGATGGCCATGAGCCGCCGCCAACCCAGCCTTTCGCGAAAGAACAGCGCCGCGGCCAGCGTCACCGCCAGCGGCAGCGCCTGCATGATCGCCGCGATATCGGCCAGCGCCATGCGCCTGAGCGCCAAAAGGTAAAGCACGGTCGAGGCAATGTCGGCGAACGTGCGCAGCACCAGCGGCCCCAGATCGGTGCGCGACACCCGCAGCCGCAACCCGCCCTGCCGTTGCGCGACCAGCACCATCAGCGCCAGCACCATGCCGCCCCGGATCGCCACCGATTCATAAAGCGGCAGGGTCTGGGTCACCGCCTTCATCAGCGTGTCGTTGCAGATGAAGGCCGCCATGCTGAGCGTCATCAGCGCCGCGCCGCGCAGATTGTCGGCCAGCCCCTGCCCCGGATCCGGGACAGGCGGGCGCAGGGCGGTGTCCGGCGCGCTGGCAGAGGGCAAGTCGGGGGTCAGCATGGCTTGGCGGTGCGGCTGCAGAAGTGGTTACCAAAGCGTCAGCAACGACCAGTCGAGGCTCAGCTTCACCTGGTCCACCAATTCGACGATCGGAATGAAGCTCAGGAAGACGAGCGCGTCGAACAGGTTGCGGCGCAGCGTCGTCGTGTCGAAGCGGACGGTCCGCCCCGTGCGGCACAGCCGCGGATCGGGCAGGAAGAACGGCGTGCGCGCGGCATAGGCGTCGTATTCCGTGCCGAAGCGCTGCGACAGGAACCCCGCCTCGCGCCGCGCGGTGATCCAGAGAACCAGCCCGACCGTGCCGCCGATCAGCAGCGCCAGGCTGACCGCACCGAACATCAACCCGATCCCCGTCGCCGCCACGGTCGAGAAGAAATACAGCGGGTTGCGGGTCATTGAATAGGGCCCGTCCCGCATCACATGCCGGTTCTTGGCGCCACCGACATAGAGGATCGACCAGAACCGGCCCAGCACGCCCGTCAGCAGCAGCAGGATGCCCAGCGATTCGATGGTCTCGTGTCCGAACCCGTCCAGGCCGAAAACCGGGTTGATCACCAGGATGGCCGGCAGCAGGGCCAGGCCCGACAGCCGCAGGATGTTGATGCGGATCTTCTGATTGACTGCCGCGCGCACCACACCAACCTCGCAAACGCCCCGACCGCACTTTGACCCATCATTATCCCCTGCCAGGGCCTTGCGCAATCGCGAGCCGCCGATGCGAAGGCGGCAAGCAAAAGGCCCGGCGCGGGGCCGGGCCTTTCGGGTTCGTGTTCAGGGCGCGATCAATCCTCGCCGCCGACCTCGGCCGGGCTGTCCTCCGGCGCGATCAGCGCCGCGGCGGCCTCGGCCTCGGCGCGGCGCGCCTCGATCACCTCGTTGTCGCGCTCGCCGGCAATGCGCTTCACGCGGGCGGTGGCGCCGCCGGTGCCGGCCGGGATCAGCCGGCCGACGATGACGTTCTCCTTGAGGCCGACCAGCTTGTCGCGCTTGCCCTGCACGGCGGCCTCGGTCAGCACGCGGGTCGTTTCCTGGAACGAGGCGGCCGAGATGAAGCTGCGGGTCTGCAGGCTGGCCTTGGTGATGCCCAGCAGCACCGGCTCGCCCGAGGCCGGACGGCCCCCCTTGGCTTCGATCTTGGCGTTCTCTTCCTCGAACTCGTCGCGATCGACATGCTCGCCCTTCAGCAGCGTGGTATCGCCGCTGTCGAGGATCTCGATCTTTTGCAGCATCTGCCGCACGATCACCTCGATGTGCTTGTCGTTGATCTTCACGCCCTGCAGTCGATAGACGTCCTGCACCTCGTCGATGAGATAGTCGGCCAGAGCCTCGATCCCCATGATGCGCAGGATGTCATGCGGCGCCGGGTTGCCGTCCATGATGTAGTCACCCTTCTGCACGAAGTCGCCTTCCTGCACCGGGATGTGCTTGCCTTTCGGCACCATGTATTCGACGGCTTCCAGCGTGTCGTCGGCGGGTTCGATGGCGATGCGGCGCTTGTTCTTGTAGTCCTTGCCAAAGCGCACATAGCCGTCGATTTCGGCGATGATGGCGTGATCCTTGGGACGACGAGCCTCGAACAGTTCCGCCACGCGGGGCAGACCCCCGGTGATGTCCTTGGTCTTGGCGCCTTCGCGCGGGATCCGCGCCACGACGTCGCCGGCCAGGATCTCCTGCCCGTCCTCGACCGACAGAACCGCGTCGACCGACATCGGATAGGTGACCGGGTTGCCCTGTTCGTTGCGCACCGGCTCGCCATCGGCATCGACGATGATGATCTCGGGCTTGAGCTCGTTGCCTTTCGGGGCCGAGCGCCAGTCCGTGACGATCTTCTGCGTCATGCCGGTCGCGTCGTCGGTCTCGTCGCGGACCGAGATCCCCGAGAGCAGGTCGACATATTTCGCCACACCCGCCTTCTCGGCGATGATCGGCAGGGTATAGGGGTCCCATTCGAACATCTTCTGGCCGCGCGCCACGGCATCGCCTTCGCGCACGAACAGCTTGCTGCCGTAGAACAGCTTGTGGCTGGCCAGCGTCTCGCCGGTGGCCGACTTGATGTGCAGCTGCATGTTGCGCGCCATCACGATCAGCTCACCACTGGCGTTTTCCAGCGTGCTTTCGTTCTGGAACTCAACCACGCCTTCCTGCGCGGCGGCGATGAAGGACTGCTGACCGCCCTGCGCGATGCCGCCGATGTGGAAGGTCCGCATCGTCAGCTGCGTGCCGGGTTCGCCGATCGACTGCGCGGCGATGATGCCGACCGCCTCGCCGATATTGACCAGCGTGCCGCGGGCCAGGTCACGACCATAGCACAGCGCGCAGACGCCATCGTCCGATTCACAGGTCAGGGCCGAGCGGATGCGCACGTTCTGCACGCCCGCCACCTCGATCTCGTCGGCCTTGCGCTCGTCGATCAGCTCGTTCTTGCGCACGATGACCACGTCCTCGCCCGGCACCAGCACGTCCTCGGCCGCGACGCGGCCCAGCACGCGCTCGGAGAGCGGGCTGACCACCTCGCCGTCGTTGACCGCCGCCGAGGCGGTGATCGCCCGGTCGGTGCCGCAATCATGCTCGCGGATGATGCAGTCCTGCGCCACGTCGACCAGACGGCGGGTCAGGTAGCCCGAGTTCGCGGTCTTCAACGCGGTATCCGACAGACCCTTCCGGGCGCCGTGGGTCGAGTTGAAGTACTCAAGAACGGTCAGACCTTCCTTGAAGTTCGAGATGATCGGCGTCTCGATGATCTCGCCGTTCGGCTTGGCCATCAGGCCGCGCATGCCGCCCAGCTGCTTCATCTGGCTGACCGAGCCCCGCGCGCCCGAATGCGCCATCATATAGACCGAGTTCGGCTCCAGTTCGGCGCCATTGGCGTCCTTCTTGGTGGCCGAGATGGTCTTCATCATGGCGTCGGTGACGCGGTCGTTACATTTCGACCAGGCATCGACGACCTTGTTGTATTTTTCGCCCTGGGTGATCAGACCGTCCAGATATTGCTGTTCGAACTGTTTCACCTGGTCCTGGGTTTCCTCGACCAGATCCCATTTCGTCGGCGGCACGACCATGTCGTCCTTGCCGAAGGAGATGCCGGCGCGGAACGCCTCGCGGAAGCCCAGGCCCATGATCTGGTCGCAGAAGATCACGGATTCCTTCTGGCCGCAGTAGCGGTAGACGGTGTCGATGACGTTCTGGATGTCCTTCTTGCGCAGCAGGCGGTTGACCAGCTCGAAGGGCGCTTTCGCGTTCTTCGGCAGAAGGGCGCCCAGACGGATCCGGCCCGGCGTGGTCTCGAAGCGCTTGATGACCTCGTTGCCGTTCTCGTCGATCTGCGGCAGGCGGGCGGTGATGCGGGCATGCAGATGCACCGCGCCGGAGGCCAGCGCGTGCTCCACCTCTTCCAGGTTGGCAAAGACCATGCCTTCGCCCTTCATGCCCTCGCGCTCCATGGTCGTGTAATACAGACCCAGAACCATATCCTGCGACGGCACGATGATCGGCGCGCCGTTGGCCGGCGACAGCACGTTGTTCGTGGACATCATCAGCACGCGCGCTTCCAGCTGCGCCTCAAGCGACAGCGGGACATGCACGGCCATCTGGTCGCCGTCGAAGTCGGCGTTGAAGGCCGAGCAGACCAGCGGATGCAGCTGGATCGCCTTGCCCTCGATCAGGATCGGCTCGAACGCCTGGATGCCCAGGCGGTGCAGCGTCGGCGCGCGGTTCAGCAGCACCGGATGTTCGCGGATCACCTCGTCCAGGATGTCCCAGACCTCGGGGCGCTCTTTCTCGACCAGCTTTTTCGCCTGCTTGACGGTGCTCGAAAGCCCCTTCGCCTCAAGACGCGAATAGATGAACGGCTTGAACAGCTCCAAGGCCATCTTCTTCGGCAGACCGCACTGATGCAGCTTCAGTTCCGGGCCGGTCACGATGACCGAACGGCCCGAGAAGTCGACGCGCTTGCCCAGAAGGTTCTGGCGGAACCGGCCCTGCTTGCCTTTCAGCATGTCCGACAGCGATTTCAGCGGGCGCTTGTTGTTGCCGGTGATGACGCGGCCGCGGCGGCCGTTGTCGAACAGCGCATCGACCGATTCCTGCAGCATCCGCTTTTCGTTGCGCACGATGATGTCGGGCGCGCGCAGCTCGATCAGCCGCTTCAGACGGTTGTTGCGGTTGATGACGCGGCGATACAGATCGTTCAGGTCCGAGGTCGCGAAACGGCCGCCATCCAGCGGCACCAGCGGACGCAGTTCCGGCGGAATGACCGGAATGACGGTCAGCACCATCCACTCGGGCCGGTTGCCCGACTCGAGGAACGACTCGACGATTTTCAGCCGCTTGATGATCTTCTTCGGCTTCAGCTCGCCGGTCGCTTCCTTCAGCTCCTCGCGCAGCTGCTCGGCGGTGGCGGCCAGGTCGATGTTCGACAGCATCTCGCGGATCGCCTCGGCGCCGATATTGGCGGTGAAGGCGTCGGCGCCATACTGGTCCTGCGCGTCGAGGAATTCCTCCTCGGTCAAGAGCTGGCCATAGCTCAGGTCGGTCAGACCCGGCTCGATCACGACGTAATTCTCGAAATAGAGGATACGCTCAAGATCGCGCAGCGTCATGTCCAGCATCAGACCGATGCGGCTCGGCAGCGATTTCAGGAACCAGATATGCGCGACCGGGGCGGCCAGCTCGATATGGCCCATGCGCTCGCGGCGGACCTTCTGCAGCGTGACTTCCACGCCGCATTTCTCGCAGACCAGGCCGCGATATTTCATGCGCTTGTATTTGCCGCACAGGCATTCGTAATCCTTGATCGGACCGAAGATGCGCGCGCAGAACAACCCGTCACGTTCCGGCTTGAACGTGCGGTAGTTGATGGTTTCGGGCTTCTTCACCTCGCCATAGGACCAGGCGAGGATTTCCTCGGGCGAGGCCAGCGAGATCTTGATTTCGTCGAACTGCCGCGGCTGGGCCAGCGGGTTCAGCGGATTGGTGGCAAGTTCCTGGTTCATTTTCAATTCCTAATGAAGGGCACGGGATGGATGGGGGTGAGGGCTTGCGCCCTCACTCCTCGTCCTCCGCATCCAGGAGTTCCATGTTGAGGCCCAGACCCCGGACCTCCTTGACCAGCACGTTGAACGATTCCGGGACGCCGGCCTCGAAATTGTCCTCGCCCTTGACGATGCTTTCATAGACCTTGGTCCGGCCGGCCACGTCGTCCGACTTGACCGTCAGCATCTCTTGCAGGGTATAGGCGGCGCCATAGGCTTCCAGCGCCCAGACCTCCATCTCACCCAGACGCTGACCGCCGAACTGCGCCTTGCCGCCCAGCGGCTGCTGGGTGACCAGGCTGTAGGGACCGGTCGAGCGGGCGTGCATCTTGTCGTCGACAAGGTGGTGCAGCTTCAGGACATATTTCATCCCGACGGTGACCGGGCGGGCGAACTGCTCGCCGGTGCGGCCGTCGAAGACGATGGACTGGCCCGAGCTGTCGAAGCCGGCGCGGCGCAACGCGTCGTTCACATCCGCCTCTTTCGCGCCGTCGAAGACCGGCGTGGCGATGGGAACGCCGCCGCGCACCGCATCGGCGTGCTCCAGCAGCGCCTCGTCATCCATGCCTTCGAAGGTCTCGGCATAGAACGCGTCGCCATAGCCGTTCCGCATCGCCTCGCGCACCGGGGACATGTTGCCATTGCGGCGATAGTCCTGCAGCGCTTCGTCGATCCTGATGCCCAATCCGCGCGATGCCCAGCCCATATGGGTCTCGAGGATCTGGCCGACGTTCATCCGCGACGGCACGCCCAGCGGGTTCAGCACCAGGTCGACCGGGGTGCCGTCGGCCAGGAAGGGCATGTCCTCGATGGGAACCACCTTGGACACCACACCCTTGTTGCCGTGACGGCCGGCCATCTTGTCGCCCGCTTGCAGCTTGCGCTTCACCGCGACGAAGACCTTGACCATCTTCATCACGCCCGGAGGCAGGTCGTCGCCCTGACGCACCTTCTCGACCTTGTCGTCGAAACGGTTGTCCAGCGCCCGCTTCTGCGCGTCGAATTGCTGGTTCAGCGCCTCGACTTCCTTGGCGGTGTCCTCGTCGGCGACGGCAAGCTGCCACCACTGGCCGCGCGACAGCTGGCCCAGCAGATCGTCATCGACCACGGCGCCGGCGCGGATGCCTTTCGGCCCCTTGACGACATCCTTGCCCATGATCAGCGTTTTCAGGCGCGCATAGATGTTGCGCTCCAGGATCGCCAGCTCGTCGTCCCGGTCGCGGGCCAGACGCTCGACTTCCTCGCGCTCGATCTGCAACGCACGCTCGTCCTTGTCGACGCCGTGGCGGTTGAACACCCGGACCTCGACGATGGTGCCATAGGCGCCCGGCGGCAGACGCAGCGAGGTGTCGCGCACGTCGCTGGCCTTCTCGCCGAAGATGGCGCGCAGCAGCTTTTCCTCGGGCGTCATCGGCGATTCACCCTTGGGGGTGATCTTGCCGACCAGGATGTCGCCCGGACCGACCTCGGCGCCGATATAGACGATGCCGGCCTCGTCGAGGTTGCGCAGCGCCTCCTCGCCGACGTTCGGGATGTCGCGGGTGATCTCTTCCGGGCCCAGCTTGGTGTCGCGCGCCGCCACTTCGTATTCGTCGATATGGATCGAGGTGAACACGTCGTCGCGGTGGATCCGCTCGGAAATCAGGATCGAGTCCTCGTAGTTGTAGCCGTTCCAGGGCATGAAGGCTACGACCACGTTGCGGCCGATCGCCAGTTCGCCCTGATCGGTCGAGGGACCGTCGGCGACGACCTGACCCTTGACCACGCGCTCGCCCACCTTGACCAGCGGGCGCTGGTTGATGGTCGAGGACTGGTTCGAGCGCTTGAACTTGCGCAGACGATAGATGTCCACGCCCGCGTCGCCCGCGCCCAGATCCTCGGTCGCGCGGATAACGATCCGCTGCGCGTCGACCTGGTCGATGATGCCGCCCCGGCGCGCCATGATGGCCGCCCCGGAATCGCGCGCCACGGTCGCCTCCATGCCGGTGCCGACGAAGGGCGCCTCGGCCCGCAGCAGCGGAACCGCCTGGCGCTGCATGTTCGAGCCCATCAGCGCGCGGTTGGCGTCGTCGTTTTCAAGGAAGGGGATCAGCGCCGCCGCCACCGAAACCAGCTGTTTCGGCGACACGTCGATCAGGTCCACCGCCTCGACCGGGTTCAGCATGAAGTCGCCCGCCTGACGGGTCGAGATCAGCTCATCCACGAACTTGCCACCCTCGTCGAGGGTCGCGTTCGCCTGGGCGATGGTGTGGCGCATTTCCTCGGTCGCGGACATATAGACCACGTCATCGGTCACCTTGCCCTCGATCACCTTGCGATAGGGGGTTTCGATGAAGCCGTATTTGTTGACGCGGGCAAAGGTCGCGAGGCTGTTGATCAGGCCGATGTTCTGGCCTTCCGGGGTCTCAATCGGGCACATCCGGCCGTAATGGGTCGGGTGAACGTCGCGAACCTCGAAGCCCGCGCGTTCGCGGGTCAGACCGCCCGGCCCAAGCGCCGAAAGACGCCGCTTGTGGGTCACTTCGGACAGCGGGTTGGTCTGGTCCATGAACTGCGACAGCTGCGAGGAACCGAAGAATTCGCGCACCGCCGCCGCCGCCGGCTTGGCGTTGATCAGATCCTGCGGCATCACGGTGTCGATCTCGACGCCGGACATGCGCTCGCGGATCGCGCGCTCCATGCGCAGCAGGCCGATGCGGTACTGGTTCTCCATCAGCTCGCCGACCGAGCGCACCCGGCGGTTGCCGAGGTGGTCGATGTCGTCGATCTCGCCCTTGCCGTCGCGCAGTTCCACCAAGCCGCGGATACAGGCGATGATGTCTTCCTTGCGCAGGGTGCGCTGGGTATCCGGCGCGTCAAGGTCAAGGCGCATGTTCATCTTGACCCGGCCCACGGCCGAGAGGTCGTAGCGCTCGCTGTCGAAGAACAGGCTGTCGAACAGCGCCGAGGCAGCCTCGACGGTCGGCGGCTCGCCCGGGCGCATGACGCGGTAGATGTCCATCAGCGCGCCTTCGCGGCTCATGTTCTTGTCCGCCGCCATGGTGTTGCGGATATAGGGGCCGACGTTCACATGGTCGATGTCCAGGACCGGGATGTCCTCGATGCCGTTGTCCAGCAGCACCTTCAGCAAGCCGCCCGAGATCTCGCCGTCGCGGTCGTATTCGACGGTAATCTCGTCACCGGCCTCGGCATAGATCAGGCCGGTCTGCTCGTTGATGATGTCCTTGGCGACGAAGCGGCCGATAATCTTCTCGAAGGGCAGAAGCAAGTTGATGTCGCCATGCTCGGCCAGCTGCTTGACCAGGCGCGGCGTCACCTTGTCGCCGGCCTTGGTGATGATCTCGCCGGTCTCGGCATTCACCAGGTCATAGCTGGGGCGGGTGCCGCGCACGCGCTCGGGGAAGAACTTGGTGATCCAGCCGGCCTCGCGGCCCTTGACGGCGCGCTGCAGCGTATAGTCCACGGTGTCGTAGAAGGCATCCATGATGCCCTCCTGGTCCATGCCGAGCGCATAGAGCAGCGTCGTCACCGGCAGTTTCCGGCGGCGGTCGATGCGCGCGAAGACCAGGTCCTTGGCGTCGAATTCGAAGTCCAGCCACGAGCCGCGATACGGGATGATGCGGCAGGCGAACAAGAGCTTGCCCGAGCTATGGGTCTTGCCGCGGTCATGGTCGAAGAACACGCCGGGGCTGCGGTGCATCTGCGACACGACGACGCGCTCGGTGCCGTTCACGATGAAGGTGCCGTTCTGCGTCATCAGGGGCATGTCGCCCATGTAGACGTCCTGCTCCTTGATGTCCTTGACCGACTTGGCGCCGGTGGTCTCGTCGACATCGAAGACGATCAGGCGCAGGGTGACCTTCAGCGGCGCGGCATAGGTCATGTCGCGGCTCTGGCACTCGTCCACGTCGTATTTCGGCTTCTCGAGCTCGTATTTCACGAATTCGAGCGTCGCGGTCTCGTTGAAGTCCTTGATCGGGAACACCGACTGGAAGACGCCCTGGATGCCTTCGCCATCCTGATGGCCCTCGGCCTCGCCCGACCGCAGGAACAGGTCGTAGGAGGATTTCTGAACCTCGATGAGGTTCGGCATCTCAAGAACTTCGCGGATATTGCCATAGTAACGCCGGATGCGTTTCTGGCCGACATAAGCTTGCGCCATAGAGGGTCTTACCTTTCGTCTTTCGCTTGCGGCGGTCGTCGGGGCCCGACCGGCGCAAGGCGGCGAATGAGGGGCGGGGTCCAATTCGTGCCGCGCGTCCCACCGCGCGACTCCCGAACCCCGAACATGCCCTGAAGGAAGGTCTGAACCCTGCGCGCCCCGTTCACAGCAGCTGGCAGGAAAACCGTCCTTCAAGACAGGTTCGGCAGGGACCGGGAGAACCCCCGGACCCTGCCATTTTCTTCCGAAATCAATCAGCCTGCACCATCAGGTGCCGGTCCGATTACTTCAGCTCGACCTTGGCACCAGCCGCTTCGAGCTTCTTCTTCATTTCTTCGGCGTCGGCTTTCGAAGCGCCTTCTTTGACTTTGCCGCCGGCTTCGACCAGATCCTTGGCTTCTTTCAGGCCCAGACCGGTGATGCCGCGCACTTCCTTGATCACGTTGATCTTGTTGGCGCCGGCGTCGACCAGGACGACGTCGAATTCGGTCTTTTCTTCGGCGGCTTCAGCCGGGCCAGCGGCCGGGCCGGCAACCATGACGGCGCCACCGGCGGCCGGCTCGATGCCGTATTCGTCTTTCAGGATGGTCTTCAGTTCCTGGGCTTCCAGCAGGGTCAGGCCCACGATTTCTTCGGCGAGTTTTTTCAGGTCAGCCATTTTTCCGTTCTTTCCATTAAGTGTTCCAACGTCGGGGTTTCAACCCCACGACGGGACGGGATTGCCTCAGGCAGCCTCGCGCTCTTCCAGAGTCGAGAGGATGCCCGCGATGTTGGAAGCAGGTGCGCCGATCGCGCCCGCGATGTTCGCAGCAGGGGCACCGATGCAGGACACGATCGAAGCGATAAGCTCCTCGCGCGACGGCATCTGGGCCACGGCTTTCACACCGGCCGGGTCAAGCGCCGTGTCGCCCATCGCACCGCCCAGGATCACGAACTTGTCGTTCCCCTTGGCGTATTTGTCCGCGACCTTGGCAGCAGCCACAGGATCCTCGGAGAAGGCGAGCACGGTCATGCCCGTCAGATAGTCGGCGATGCTGGCGCAAGGCTTTCCATCCAGGGCGATCTTGGCGAGCCTGTTCTTGGCAACGCGAACGGACCCGCCAGCTTCGCGCATCTGCGCGCGCAGGTCCTGCATTTCGGCAACCGTCATTCCCTCGTAGCGGGCAACCACCACGACGCCAGAGGCTTCAAAGATCTGGCCGAGTTCCTCGACCAATTGCTCTTTCTGCGCTCTATCCACGGTTTCACTCCAAGTATGGGGGTTTCCCCCCGGCTCTCACTTCCCTGCCGCTCGAACAGCGGCAGGAATGGGTCCGTGACGGTCCAAGATCCCCCGAAGAAACCTTCGGAAAATGGTCTTGATCCCATCTCAGGAAGGACGATTAAGCGGGGCAAGCCCCGCACCCTCCGTCTCGGACAGGACGGGGCATCACTGCCCCGCCATCCGCCAGATCACTCTGGCGGAATTCTTGCCGCTTACTGCGCGGCGGTCGAAGACAGGTCCAGCGACACGCCCGGACCCATGGTCGAGCTGATCGAGACCTTCTTCACATAGGTGCCCTTGGCGCCCGAGGGCTTGGCCCGGGTCACCGCGTCCACGAAGGCGCGGATGTTCTGGGCCAGCTTCTCGGCGTCGAACGAGGCCTTGCCGACGCCGGCATGGACCACGCCGGCCTTCTCGGCCTTGAACTGGACCTCGCCGCCCTTGGCGGCTTCGACGGCGGCTTTCACGTCCATCGTCACCGTGCCGACCTTGGGGTTCGGCATCAGGTTGCGCGGACCCAGGATCTTGCCCAGACGGCCGACCAGCGGCATCATGTCCGGGGTGGCGATGCAGCGATCGAACTCGATCTTGCCCGACTGGATGGTTTCCAGCAGATCCTCGGCACCGACGATTTCCGCACCGGCGGCCTTGGCTTCGTCAGCCTTGGGGCCACGGGCGAAAACGGCGACGCGCACATGCTTGCCGGTGCCGTTGGGCAGGGTCACGACGCCGCGGACCATCTGGTCGGCATGGCGCGGATCGACGCCCAGGTTCATCGCGATCTCGACGGTCTCGTCGAACTTCGCCTTGACGTTCGCCTTCACCAGCGCGACGGCGTCTTCGACCGTCAGGTTGGTTTTGCCGTCGAAGGCGGCGCGGGCGGCGGCTTTGTTCTTGGAAATCTTAGCCATGACTTAGCCTTTCACCTCGATGCCGATCGAACGCGCCGAGCCGAGGATGATCTGCATCGCGGCTTCCACGTCGTTCGCGGACAGGTCCTTCATCTTGGCTTCGGCGATCTCGCGGACCTGCTTGGCGGTCACGGTGCCGGCGACCTGACGGCCGGGCTTTTCCGAGCCCTTGGCGCGGTTGCGCTTGCCGACCGGCTTCAGACCGGCGGCCTTCTTCAGCAGGAACGAGGCCGGGGAGGTCTTGGTCTCGAAGGTGAAGGATTTGTCGGCGTAATAGGTGATCACGACCGGAACCGGGGCACCCTGTTCCATCTCCTGCGTCCTGGCGTTGAACGCCTTGCAGAATTCCATGATGTTGATGCCGCGCTGACCCAGGGCCGGGCCGACGGGCGGGGACGGGTTCGCCTGACCCGCCTTGATTTGCAGCTTCAGGCTGCCGACTACTTTCTTGGCCATCTGGCCCTCTCCTTATCATCACGCCCCGCCCCTGATCGGGCTTCGGGCCGACTTAGCGGTGCGGCCTTGCCCCCGGTCCGTTCCCGGCGGCGCAGCCTCCCGCGACGATCACGCGGTCTTGGCGACCTGCGTGAATTCCAGCTCGACCGGCGTCGGACGGCCGAAGATGGACACCGTGACCTTGATGCGGTTCGCGACCTCGTCCACTTCCTCGACCATGCCCGAGAAGCCCTCGAAGGGCCCGTCGGTCACATTCACTTTTTCGCCCACGTCGAACCGGATCAGGTTGCGCGGCGCCACCTCGGCCCCGCCTTCGCCGGTGCGATGCAGGATCGCGTTCACCTCGTCGTCGCGCATCGGCATCGGCTTGCCCTGGGCGCCCAGGAAGCCGGTGACGCGGTTGATCGAGTTCACCAGGTGATAAGTCTTGTCCGACAGCTCCATGCGCACCAGCACATAGCCGGGCATGAAGCGGCGCTCGGACGTGACCTTCTTGCCGCGCCGGATCTCGATCACTTCCTCGGTCGGGACCAGCACTTCTTCGATCTCGTCCTCAAGGGCCTTTTCGGCCACGGCCTGACGAATCGCCTCGGCGACCTTCTTTTCAAAGTTCGACAGGACGCTGACCGAATACCAACGCTTTGCCATGTCTCGATCGACCCCTGTTTCCTTCGGGCTGGCAAGCCAACCCCTTGAATTCCTTAACCGCCCAGGCCGGATCGCGGTGCATCTGCGCAGCCTCCGGCCAAATTGAAATCGGCGCGCACGACCGAATCGATGCACGCCGCGTCACGGGCAGGTCGGGCGGACATACCGTCCCCCGCGCCTCAATGCAAGCCCTCAGCTTCCGACGAAGTGAATGACGCCCGACAACCCGGTCTTGATCGCCAGATCGACCAGGAAGAAGAAGATCGAGGCCAGCGTCGCCATGATGAAGACCATGATGGTCGTTGTCACCACCTCGCGGCGGGTGGGCCAGGTGATCTTGCCGACTTCGGCGCGGACCTGGCTGATGAACTGGACGGGGTTGGCCATGGGATTCCCTTCGGTCTTGCAGCCGGTCAAATAGCGTCTGCAAGCCGGCTTTTCAAGCGCGGATCTGGCCCGGCGCTCAGGGTGCGACGAACTCGACCCGCGGCAGCTTGCGGATCGCCGCGATCTCGCGCGCGTAGTTCTCGGCCGAGCGGGCATGGTCGGCCTCGTCCAGCAGGCGCAGCGGGCCGTGGCCGTCGGCACGGCGGAACCGCCGCCTGGCGCGCTGCGCCAGCACCCGCAGGTCGGCCTCGCTATCGGCCATGGCGCGTTGCAGGAACCACTCATAGCCCGGCTGGGTCAGGCTTTCATTGGCCGGCGGCGGATCCGGCACCTGCCCGGCCATGCCCGGCGGCAGCAGACGGTCCAGCAGCTGCGCGCGCAGCGCGGCGTAATCCTCGTAACGCCAGACCACCAGCCGCGCGACCCCTTCCAGCGCCGCCAGGCGCTTGACCAGGCCAAGCCAGCCCAGCCGGGCCGGGTCGCGGCCGCGCAGCCAGTCGGCAATCTCGGTCTCCTTGCCCAGTCCGACCTGCAGCGCGAAGGCCGAGAGATTGAAGCTGGCCGGGTCGCGGATCGACAGATACAACACCGCCGGGCCGCCGCCGGCCAGCGCGATCACCTGATGCAGGCGGCGCGCGGCAAAGGGATGCAGCACCCCCCGCCGCGAAACGATCTTATTGCGATTTGTGCCGCCCAGGATGTTCTCCTCGGAGATCAGCACATCCGGGCAACCCTGGCATTGCGCTTGCCAGGCGGCGCGAAAACCGGCCTCGCCGGGGCAGCCGGCGCCGGCGGCCAGGATCTCGGCCAGCCCCAGCGGCGGCGTGCGCAGCAGCGCCGGATCGGCATAGAACAGCCCGGCATCGCGCAGCTGGTCCTGCACCTGGCGCAGGGAATATTGCAAATGGGTCGAGGCGGTCTTGTGCGCCCCCAGATGTATGCTCAGAGCCATGAAAACTTCTGGTCAGGGCGCGGACATCGGGCGGAAGCGGCTGGCAGGGGTTGGGGGACTCGAACCCACGACCCTCGGTTTTGGAGACCGATGCTCTACCAACTGAGCTAAACCCCTAAGCCGCGCGTCTGATTACGGCAGAGGCGCCGCCGGTTCAAGAGGGAATCATTCCGCCTCCAGAAAACCGCCCGACTGCCGCGCCCAAAGCCCGGCATAGATGCCGCCCTGCGCCAGCAGCGTCTCATGCGTGCCCTGCTCGACGATGCGGCCCTGCTCCATCACCACCAGCCGGTCCATGCGGGCGATGGTGGAAAGCCGGTGCGCGATGGCGATCACCGTCTTGCCCTGCATCAACATGTCGAGCTGCGACTGGATCGCCGCCTCGACCTCGCTGTCCAGGGCGCTCGTCGCCTCGTCCAGCACCAGGATCGGCGCGTCCTTCAACAGCACCCGCGCGATGGCGATGCGCTGGCGCTGGCCGCCCGACAGCTTCACGCCGCGCTCGCCGACATGGGCGCCAAGCCCGCGCCGGCCCTGCGAATCGGTCAGGCCGGCGATGAAATCCGCCTCGGCCAGTTCGGCGGCGCGCAGGATCTCGGCCTCCGAGGCGTCCGGGCGGCCATAGGCGATATTGTCGCGAATCGAGCGGTGCAGCAGCGAAGTGTCCTGCGTCACCACACCGATGGCGGCGCGCAGGCTCTCCTGCGTGACCTGCGCGATGTTCTGGCCGTCGATCAGGATGCCGCCCGCTTCCAGGTCGTGAAAGCGCAGCATCAGGTTCACCAGCGTCGACTTGCCGGCCCCCGAGCGACCGACCAGCCCGATCCGCTCGCCCGGCGCGATGGTCAGCGACAGGTCGTCCAGCACCGCGCCGCGACCGGGCCGCGCCACCTCGCCATAGCGGAAGGTGACGTGGTCGAACTGCACCCGCCCCTCGGGCACCGCAAGCGGCCGGGCGCCGCGCGCATCCGTCACCATGCGCGGCAAGGACAGCGAGCCGATGCCGTCGCGCACCGTGCCGATATTCTCGAAGAGACCGGCGAATTCCCACATGATCCAATGCGACATGTTGCCCAGCCGCAGCGCCAGCGGGATGGCCACGGCGACCGCACCGACCTCGATCTTGCCGCCGACCCAGAGCCACAGGCCCAGCACCGTCACGGAAAAGGCCAGCAGCGAGTTCAGGGTCGAGAGCAGGATGTTCTGGATCGAGGCCAGTCGCATCTGCCCGTGCACGGTCTGCAGGAACCCGTCCATGCTCTCGCGCACGTAAGCCTCCTCGCGCGAGGAATGCGAGAACAGCTTCACGGTCGAGATGTTGGTATAGCTGTCCACCACCCGGCCGGTCATCACCGCGCGGGCATCGGCCTGCGCCTCGCTGATGCGGCCGATGCGCGGGATCAGCCACCACAGCAGCAGGCCGTAGAAAATGCCCCAGCCGGCAAAGGGCAATGCCAGCCAGCCATCGGTCGAGGCCGCCAGCACCATCGCGCCGATGAAATACACCCCGACATAGACCAGCACGTCCATGAACTTCATCGCCACTTCGCGCACCGCCAGCGCGGTCTGCATCAGCTTGGTGGCGATGCGGCCGGCGAATTCGTCCTGGAAATAGCTCATCGACTGGCGCAGCAGGTAGCGATGCGCCTGCCAGCGGATACGCTGCGGGAAATTGCCCATCAGCGTCTGGTGCATCAGAAGCGAGAACAGCACCTGCAGCAGCGGCAGGCCGATCACCAGGATCGCGCCCATCAGGATCAGCCGGTTGCCCTCGGCCGCCCAGAAATTCGCGCGGTCGGCCCCGGCCAGCCGGTTCACCAGCTCGCCCAGATAGCCGAACAGCACCACCTCGGCCACGGCGATCAGGGCCGAACAGGCGGCCATGGACAGCATGTAGCCCTCGGCCCCGCGCGAGAAATGCAGGATGAACCGCCACAAACCCTGCGGCGGCATGCGCGGCGGATCGGCGGGATAGGGATCAAGCCGGCGTTCGAACCAGCTGAACATGTCGGACCTCATTCGCATCAATCCGGGTCCTTGCCCGGTTCGTTTCGTCGGACCGCCTCAGGCGGCCAGTTCCTCAAGCGCCGCGACATCGGCACGGGCCAGCGCGGCGGTGGCGCGGGCAATCCGCGCCGGCGGCCAGTGCCACCATTGCAACGCCATGAGCCGGGCGATGGTGGCATCGTCGAAGCGCATCCTTATGACACCGGCCGGATTGCCCGCGACCACCGCGTAATCCGGCACCCCGCCCCCCACCACCGCGCCGGCGCCGATGATGACGCCGCTGCCGATGCGCGCGCCGGGCAGGATGGTGGCGCCGTCGCCGATCCAGACATCGTGGCCGATCGCCGTATCCGGCAATCCGCTGATCTGGTCGATGTAATCGCCCACCCGCGCATGGTCGAAGATGGCGAAGGGGTAAGTCGAGACCCCGGCCATCGGGTGATTGGCCGAGGCGGTGACGATCCGCACCCGGTCGGCGATCTGGCAGAACCGCCCGATCACCAGCCGCTCGGGCGCGCCGGCATAGGTATAGGGCGCAAGCCGCGCCGCCCAGTCCTCGGGCGGGTCGAAGCTGCTGGCATAGGTGAAATCGCCGATCTCGATATTCGGATGGTCGATCACCCGGTTCAGATGCACCAGCCCCCGGTTCGGGGTGTCATCGGGAAAGCGCATGGGATGGGGCGACGCCGCATCAAGGAAGTCAGCCGTCATGGGAATCCTCTTCAATCCGTCCGTGAAAGGTCAGATCTGCGAGTTGTCCATGACACCGTTCCCCTCTGCTGCGGCGGCCACCATAGCCGGATTTCACCGCCGAGGCAACCGGGGGCCCTGCCCCCGCCCCTGCGCCCCCCCCGGGTATTTGGAAAACGGCGAAAGCGCTTTCGGCGCTTGCCGGCGTCAAGGGGGGCTTACAGGTGCCGGGTCTCGGGTGCCGGGTTCCACCAGGCGTCATGCGCGCCGTCGGCATAGAACACCGGGGCGGCGATCAGTTCGGCCTCGGGCACGCGGTCGAGCGCGCTGACACAGACCTGGACGAAGCGCCCGCCCATCATCTCCAGGTCGCCCTCGGTCCAGAGGCGGGTGCCGCAGCGGCCGCAGAACATGTGGTGCATGTCAACGCCGTCCTGCTGCCGGCGCGGGGTTTCGGCCAGCATCTCGGCGCCATGGGTGATGCGGAACCGTTCGGGATCGGGCAGGCGCATCTCCCAGTAGCGCATCTTGCGGCAGAAGCTGCAATTGCAGCGCATGGTGCCTTGCGACAGGTCGCCCTCGGCCTCGAAGCGGACGGCGCCGCAGAAGCAGGAACCGTGATAAAGGGTCATGCCTGGTCTCCGTGGTGGACGGCCTCGATATTGTTGCCGTCGGGGTCGAGGATGAAGGCGCCGTAATAGCCCGGATGATATTCCGGCCGCAGCCCCGGCGCGCCATTGTCGCGCCCGCCCGCCGCCAGCGCGGCGGCATGGAAGGCGTCCACGGTCGCCCGGTCGGGCGCGGCAAAGGCGACATGGGCGCCCGGGCCCGCAGGCCGGCCGCTGCCGATCCAGAAGAACGGCTTGCCCTCGCGGCCATAGCCCAGATGCGCGCCGTGGCCGCCGGTCATCTCCTCGGTCACCTCCATCAGCAGGCCGACGCCCAGAGGCGCCAAAGCCCGGTCGTAGAAGGCGCGCGCGCGGGGCAGGTCCGAAACAGGAATTCCGATATGGTCGATCATCTTCCCTCTCCTTTTCCCGGCGATGATCGGCGATCCCTGCTGACAGATCATGTCAGCTTCCTGGCCGGATCAACCTTTCCTTAATTTCGGCCTGTTAGGGATTCGCGGCAGTTCAAACGCAGGACCATGACCATGTCGATTTCCGACCCCCCGCCGATCAACCGTGTGGACCGGCTGCGCGCCGAGGTCGAGGCCAGCCGGGCCGAAGCCTCGGTCCTTTCCGGCAGTTTCGACGAATCCACCGGGCTCAGCTGGCTCTGGGCCTTCCTGTTCGGCCCGATCTATTTCGCGGTGCACGGCTTCTGGGGACGGGCGGTCGTCGTGCTGGCGCTGAATTTCCTGGTGATCGGTTTCATCGTCGCGCCCTTCCTGGCCTATCCCGCCTGGCGGGAAAGGGCGAACAGGCAGGCCGAGAAGATGCTGCTGCTGGACAGGCTGCGCCAGGGGCGCTGACCGGCCATGGCCGCGCGGCGGCGGCCATGGCGCTTGGCTCAGAGAGCCCCCGCCGCCATTTCGCGCGCCAGGTGGTCGGCCTGCCGGATCGCCAGCGCCACGATGGTCAGCGTCGGGTTTTCCGCCGCGCCGGTGGTGAACTGGCTGCCGTCCGAGACGAAAAGGTTCGGAACGTCGTGGCTTTGCCCCCATTTGTTCACCACCCCGTCCTCGGGCCGGTCCGACATGCGGTTGGTGCCCAGGTTGTGGGTCGAGGGATAGGGCGGCGTGGGCAGCGTCCGGGTGGCGCCGACGGCCTTGTAGATCGCCTGGCCCCGGGCATAGGCATGGGCGCGCATGGCGATGTCGTTCGGATGGTCCGAGAAATTGACGTTCGCCACGGCCAGGCCGAACTGGTCCTTGGTCTCGGACAGGGTGACGCGATTCTCGGCCTGCGGCATGTCCTCGCCCACGATCCACAGACCGGCCATGTTCTCGTAGGCATCCAGCGCCCTGGTGAACTCGCGCCCCCAGGCACCGGGATCAAGAAAGGCCGCCATGAAAGGCAGACCCAGGCTCAGCGTCTCCAGCTCGTAGCCGCCGACGAAGCCGCGCGAGGGGTCGTGCCGCGCCTCGTCGCGCACGATCCCGGCCATGGTGGTGCCGCGCCACATCCGCACCGGCTTTTCGAAGATGCCGTAGACCGAGCCGGTGGTGTGGCGCATGTAGTTCCGCCCCACCTGCCCCGAGCGGTTCGCCAACCCGTCCGGGAACATGGCGCTGGCCGAATTGAGCAGCAGTCGCGGACTCTCGAAACTGTTGCCGGCGACGCAGACCAGCCGCGCCTTCTGCATCTGCAGATTGCCGTCCTTGTCGAAATATTCGACGCCGGTGACGCGGCCCCGGTCGTCGTGCAGGATGCGCGCCGCCTGAGCGTGGTCGCGCACCTCGAGATTGCCGGTCGCCTCGCCGCGCGGGATGTCGGTATAGGCGGCGGACCATTTCGCCCCCCATTTGCAACCCTGGAAGCAGAAACCGGTCTGCTGGCAGGACATCCGCTCGTCATAGTCGACGCTGTTGATCGCCATGTTGCCGGTATGGACGTCCTGGTAGCCAAGCGCCCGGGCGCCCTTTTCCAGCACCTTGTAATTGCTGTTGCCCGGCAGGCGCGGGCGATCGCCGACCCCGGTCACGCCCAGCTTGGCCTCGGCCTTGTCATACCAGGGCGCCATCTCGGTCGCGTCGATCGGCCAGTCCGCCAGCGTCGCCCCCTCGACCTTGCCATAGGTCGAGAGCGCCTTCCACTCATGCTCCTGAAAGCGCAGGCTGGCCCCGGCCCAGTGGATCGAGGTGCCGCCGACCGCCTTCACGATCCAGGCCGGCAGGCCGGCAAAATCCTTCGCCACCCGCCAGTCGCCGCTGGTGGTGCGCGGGTCGGTCCAGGCGAGCTGGCCGAAGCTTTCCCATTCGTCGTTGACGTAATCCTCGGGCAGGTAACGCCCGCCGGCTTCCAGGGCCACGACCTTGACGCCCTTCTGCGCCAGTTCGTTGGCCAGCACCCCGCCGCCGGCGCCGGTGCCGACGATGACCACGACGCCGTCGTCGTTCAGATCGAATTTAGCCGCTTGTGCCATGATGCGCCCCCCTCACAGCCAGTCGATGTCGTCGAAGCCGCGGTCGATGTAACCGCCTTGCGAGAAGGACTCGCCCTCATAGCCGAACAGCGGCCAGATCTCTTTCTGATTGTAGAGCCCCGTCACCAACCCGCCGCGCACGGACTGGAAGAAGGGCGTGTTCTCGATGCTGCGCAGGATGGCGACGCGATCCGCCTCCCAGCCGGCATCCAGGTAGCTGGCGAAGCCCGCCTGCTTCGCCGCCGCGTTCAGCGCCGCGATGCCTTCGGCCACCATCGCCTTCTTGTCCTCGGCGTCGTAGGATTTCACCGCCACGGCATAGAAGCGGTCGCCGATCCGGTCATGCGGATAGATGTCGCGCGCCATTTGCAACAGCACCGCCATGTCCTGCTCGGCGATCGAGGTCACCTCGATGGCCCAGGCGGCATCGGGCGCGGCGATGAAGCCGGCCCCCACCACCGAAAGCGCACCCGCCGCCAGCACCCGGCCCAGAAGCTGGCGCCGGCTCAGGCCTTGCTTGCTCAGTCTCGTCATTCTCTCCTCCCAGGGTTTTGTTGCGCGCGCCCCCTCCCAAGGCGCGCGGTCGCGTCAGAGGTAGCGGCCTCCGCGCTGCAGCACTTCGATCTGGTATCCGTCCGGGTCCGCGATGAAGAAGAACCGCGCGATCACCTCGCCGCCCGGGGCGAAATCCACCAGCTTGCGCGGCGCGAAGCCCCCGGCCTGCAGCCGCGCATGCAGCCCGTCCAGGTCGTCGACGGAAAAGGCGATATGGCCGTAGCCGTCGCCCAGGTCATAGGGTTCGGTGCGGCCCTTGTTGATGGTCAGTTCCAGCTCGGTCCGGCTTTCGTCATTGGCCAGATAGACCAGGGTGAAGTCCGGGAAATCCAGCCGCTCGGCGACCTTCAGCCCGAAGACCTGCTCGTAGAAGGCGACCGAACGCGCCTCGTCCAGCACCCGGATCATGGAATGGATGTATTTCGCCACGCGCGCCCTCCGTTGCATCTGCGTCCTGGGGACCAGATTAGGGCGGTCGGGAAGGCCGCGGGTAGTAGCGGATTACTACAGCGCGGAAAGCGCGGCGTTTTACTCGGCCGCGATGCCCTGGGCCGGGTCGAGGCCCTGCTCCTCGCCCAGGTGGATGGTGCAGGCGCAGCGCAGCAGCGAGGTGAAGTTCCGCGCCTCGCCATGCCGCTCCAGCACCTCGGCATGCAGTTTCGAGATGAAGGCCGGGGTCGACACGCCCTCGCGCGCGGCGATCTGGTCGAGGATGCGCCAGAAGGCCCGTTCCAGCCGGATCGAGGTGGATTGCCCGTTCAGCCGCAGCCGGCGGGTGACGGATTCATAGCGTTCGGGGTTCTGACCGGCAAAGATCTGGCACATGGCTTGATCGCAATCGTTCCTGCTTTGCCCGAGTTTGGGTCGGAACCGCGGCCGGGTCAACAGCGCAGGGCCCGGCCGGCCCGGGGGCGGACCGCAAGGACCGGTCGCACGGGCAAAAGGCCGTGCCCGGGCGCCATGGCCCGCCAACCATGGCCCGCCAGCCATGGCCCGCCAGCCATGGCCCGCCAAAAGCAAAAGGCCGCCCCGGGGGCGGCCTTTCC
>NZ_JBHRXE010000040.1:0-10385 GCF_042648325.1 Paracoccus simplex
ATGTCACAGCTTCCCGCCGCGCAACTCCGTGGGGAGGCGTGGCATGAGTTGGAAGGTTGCGAATCTTTGCGCCGGGCGGCGCTTCGGCAGTCCGGTCCGAAAGCAGATCATCATGTTTCTGGCCGACAAGGCCAGCGATGACGGGTCTGGCATCTGGTGCTCCAAGGGAACGATCCAACGGCACACCGAGCTTGGCGAAACCACTGTCAAACGCACGATCAACGAGTTCCTGAGCGAAGGCATCCTGATCGAGACCGGCCGCCGCGCCTGCAAGAACGGTTTCACCGTTGTTTATCGCATCTCCCTTGCTGCCGTCCGCACCTTGGAGGGCATTGCCGAACCCGATGATGAGACGGGGTCCACAGAGGACGGGGTCTGCCGTGAACCCGGAACGGGGTCCGCTGCGGACCCGGTACCCCGTCCACAGCGGATCCCAAACCATCCTGAAACCATCCATAAACCACCTTCGCGTGCGCGTGCACGCGAGGCGGCGGCGGAATCTCTGGAGATATTGAAGGCCTATCCAACCGACCGATGTCGCAACGAAGCGGCCTGCCTGCATCACGTCGAAGCTGCCATTCAGGAGGTCGGGCATGAAAAGCTTCTCTCAGCTGTAAAGCGCTATGCGCTGGAGACCGCAGGCTATACGCGCTCAAAGGTCTGCTTCTCGGATAACTGGTTCAGGGTGGGCCGCTGGCGCGATTACATCGCGGACGAGCCGGAACCGCCTCAGGTGCCCACCCCGGCGCATGCGGAAAAAACTGCCGACTGGATCAAATCCCGTCATCCCCTGTGCCGGACCCTGAGCGTCGGGCAGGTCCGCATGGCGCTGGACCTGGAGCTGGTTTCCCGCAGCCAGATTGCCTTGGCCAATGACGAGATCGACCTGGGCTACATGATCGGGCCGTTCGATCACGCGGATTATCACAGCCTGACGCTGTCGCTCGAACCGCTCTATGTGGTGACGCCGCGCAACCATGCATTGCTGCGCTTGGCCGTCGTCACGCCCGCCGACCTGGCGGGCCAAGACATCATCCTGGGCGATACCCATGAATGGGAGGAATACCGCTGGCGCCTGGCCAACCTGTTCAGCGCTGAGGGCATATCGCTGAATATCGCCATCGAGGCATCGAACACCCTGGCCCTGCTGGGCCTGGTCGCGTCCGGGCTGGGCGTGACCGTCTATCCCGAAAGCCTGATCGGTTTCCTGGGCCGCAGCGCCGAGGTGCGCCCGATCATCCACCCGCAGTTCCGCATCAGCACCGTTCTGGCTTGGAAACGGTCGAACCGGTCGCGCCAGGTCCACGAATTCGTGGAGGTCGCCAAGCTGGCCGGGGTGCGCTAGCAACTGTATCTGTTAGGCTGTCGCGGCGGTCCATTTTTGACGGTTCTTGCACAGCGCGTTGGCGATGGTGACCAGCTTTCTGGCGACGGCGGTAATGATGACCTTGTGCAGCTTTTCAGCCTTGCGGAGGCGATCTGCGAAGGATCTCAGGCTTGGGTTGTGATGTGCCGCGACCAGCGCTGCCTGGAACATTACATGCCGGAGGGCACGGCGACCGCCTGCGATGGCACGTTTTCCGCGAAGAGTTCCGCTGTCGTGTGCGACCGGGGCCAATCCAGTGAGAGCGGCAGCCTCTTCGCCGGTGATGGTGCCGATCTCTGGCATTTCGGCGATCAGCATTGTGCTGGCAACTGGGCCGATCCCCGGGATGGAGCGGAGAACACTAGCGGTCTCCGACAGGCGATCATCGCCTGCGATGGCTCGGGCGATCCGGTCTTCCAGTTCCTTGACCAGGCTGTTGATCCGGTGTTTCAAATCGGTATCGACTTCCTCGAACATCGCGGCGGTGCCCAGTTTCTGATGTGCGCGAATTTGGGCAAGCAGCCGTTTGCGCATTTCAACCAGCTGCGCTCTTTTGGACGTCAAGGCTCTGAGAAGGAGAAGTTTTCTGCAGGAAGCATGGGGCCCGCTTCGGGTCGGAAGACAAAGAAGCGGGTAATGAGTTCTGCATTGATTCGGTCGGTCTTGGCGCGTGTGCCACGGCTTTGCACAAACGCCTTCACCTGAGCAGGAGGCACCTGGCGGGCTGCAACCCCTTCTGCCTCCAAAAGCGCCCATAGCTGCCATTCCTGACCGCCAGTCGATTCAAAACAGACGATGGCATCTTTGTCCCGCGCAATATCCGCCACGGCAGCATGACCTGCCGGAACGTTTGGCACTCTGACGCGATGCCCATCGGGGAGGCAATGAAGGTCCAGCCAGTCGCGGCTGACATCTATGCCGATAACGCGGCCGTGTGATAGGTTGTCCATGCTCTCTTCCTTCTGGTGCGCGGTCCTGCAAGGCCGCAATCAACTGTTCGAGACGATGAAGAGAGGCGGTGCCGACAGGCTAAGAAGCGTGGTCATGCCACAAGGGTCGTCGCGCACCACCCCGTCACTGACCCTGGCCTGGGCTGGTGACGGGGCAAGTCTAGCAAAACCCAGACACAGAAGGGGCAGGATTCATAATCCATTAAATGACAGTTGCGGCGAGGGCATGGCGGAGAGGTCACGCGGACAGCTCCGGCCCGCAGCGAAGCTCCATCCTTAAGGTGCCATCAGCGTGGTTGCGACACATTCTCCTGGTAGGTTCGCTCCCGCTTTGGCCAGGTGCTCTTGATATAGGCGAGGACAGCCCGGATTTCAGCATCGCTGAGAAAATCGGCAAAGCCGGGCATGTCGCTCTCATAGCCGTTCCCGACGATGGCGGCCGTGCCTTCCTTGATGATGCGGAACAGGATTTCATCGGCGTGATGCCACGTGTGGCCGCCGGCATCGTGCGGTGGCGCCGGGAGACGCCCGGACGGAAGGGGGGTCTTCCAGTCCGGCTGCCCCTCGAGTTGCGCACCGTGGCAGGAGGCACATTGGTCCGCGTAGACCTGCCGGCCCTGCTCGATGATCTCAGCAGTCGCCGCGGCGGTGGGCGCGCTACGAGCCTGATGCCATCCAAAGAGGATCGCTAGGGTCAGGTTGCCGAGGAGCAACCCGAACCACAAGATATTACGGAGTTCATTGCGCATAAGTTTCATGGCTACTGGTGAAGAATTTCAATTGGCTACATGCCGAGATTGAATTTCTGCCAGAGGCGCGACGCCGGGGGCAATGGACATTCCCGTGACCAGGGCCTATCTTTTCAGCATGTTCGCGCGCCTCGTCACCATGCTTGCCGTACTCGCGATCGCCGTCATAGCGACGGTGACGTCCGCGCATACTGCGGGCTTGAGCCCGGAGCCTAATCACGCGGTCCATGTCAGCGAGATGATGCAGGTTGTGGCCGGCAGCGATCATTCCTGTGATGGCGAACAGCACTGCGGATCGATGGATGCCGGAAGCTGTGAGTTGCTTTGCGCAGGTATTTCGATCTTCTTGATATCCCTGAGAGAAGACTCGGCCAGCGATTGCGCGCCTGCCAGCCATGCCCTGCCGACAGCTGAAACTGTCGTCAGTCGGGGCCCTGGACCGAACGAACGACCTCCCAAGCTCCGTCTCCTCTGATCGCGCGCCCGGGCCGAGGCCCGCTGCGTTCTCGTCGGTTATGATGAACGGGACAGGCTGTCCCGAGGAGACGAACATGAATACCATTTCACGACGCGGCTTTCTCGCCGCTGGCGCAGCCGTGCTGGCCGAAGCGCATCTGCCCCGGATCGCGGCAGCGCAGGGCGCCAGCCCGCTATCATTGCACGCCGCCAGTCGGACCTTCGATATCGACGGTCGGGCCGCCACCGTCTGGGGGCTTGCCGGCCCGGCCGGACAGGGGCTGACACTCGATCCCGGTGCGCGGTTTCGGGTGGATCTGCGCAACGATCTCGATGTTGAGACGCTGATTCACTGGCATGGCCAGATCCCGCCCAATGCACAGGATGGCGTGCCCGACATGCCTCTGCCGATGCTCGCCCCCGGCGAGACACGGGCCTATGACTTCGCGCCGCTGCCCGGCACCTACTGGATGCACGCGCATGTACCGCTGCACGAGATGCGTCTTCTGGCCGCGCCGCTGATCGTGCGCGGCGCCGAGGATGTCGCAGCCGACCGGCAGGAGGTGGTGTTGTTCCTGCATGATTTCTCGTTCAAGGCGCCCGAGGAGGTGATGTCCGAGATTCTCGGCGGCCACGGGGCCGCCGGAAGTCACGGAGGCAGCCACGGCGCGGGTATGGACGGCATGGACCACGGCGCGATGGGGAGCATGCCGATGGGTGGCATGAAACACGGCGCCATGGGTGGCATGATGGGGATGGGCGCCATGGAGATGGACCTCAACGACTACGACTGGGACGCCTACCTTGCCAACGACCGCACGCTTTCGGACCCCGAGGTGGTGCGGGTCGAGCGTGGCGGGCGCATCCGCCTGCGGGTTATCAACGCTGCCGCGGCGACGGTGTTCTGGATCGAGATCGGCGAACCGCAGGCGCGGCTGGTCGCAGTGGACGGACACGCGGTGCAGCCCGTTACGGACACGCGCTTCGGCCTGGCCATGGGCCAGCGGCTCGATCTCGAGATCGACCTGCCGCGGACGGGCGGCGCCTGGCCGATCCTCGCGCTGCGGGAAGGGGCGCGAGAGCGCACCGGACTGATCCTTGCCACCCAGGGCACCGAAATACGACGCATCGATACCGTGGCAGAGGCCGAGGCACCCGTCTTCGACACCAACCTTGCGCAGGAGGCGCGTCTGATCGCCTTGAACACCCTGCCGGACCGGCCGGTGGAGCGCAGCCACATCGTGATGCTGGGCGGCTCGATGCAGCCCTATGTGTGGACAATCAACGGTGCCGTCTGGGGCAAGCATCGCCCGCTTGCCGCACGGAGTGGCGAGCGGGTCGTGCTGTCGTTCCACAACATGTCGATGATGGGCCACCCAATGCATCTGCACGGACATGTGTTCCAGGTCGTCGGGTTGAACGGGCGTGCAGTCCGGGGCGCACTGCGCGACACGGTCTATGTGCCGCCGATGTCGATGGTCGATATTGCGCTCGACGCCGGGGAGGCCGCACGCTGGATGCTGCACTGCCACCATATGCCACATCTTGAGACCGGTATGATGACTGAATTCGCGGTCAGTGCATAGGCCGGTCAGAGCATGCCGGATGCTGGCGTTGTCCAGCAGGCGATCACTGACGGCCAGCAACGCCGGCTTCCGATCGCCTCTTGACCTTCCAGCGATTGGAATGCGCAGAACAGGTAAAACGCAAGCTCAGGAAACGCCGAGGAGGCGTGAAAATGACCAGCAAGACCGAACATGATCACCCGAACCAAACTCACCATTCGGCTCACGGGCATATGGATGATCACGCGCATGAGCACGTGGCTGTCGCGCACGACAGTGACCACAAGGTCAAGGATCCGGTCTGCGGCATGATGGTCGATCCCCACACGGCTGCGCACAAGGCCGAGCATGCCGGCCGACCCTATTGCTTCTGTTCGGCCGGGTGCCGCACAAAGATCCTGGTCGAGCCGGATCGCTATCTCGATCTCGTAGCAGCGGCGGCCAGGGCGGAGCCGGTTCCCGAGGGGACGAACTACACCTGCCCGATGCATCCGGAAATCCGGCAGGTTGGCCCCGGATCATGCCCGATCTGCGGCATGGCGCTGGAGCCGGTGCTGGTCAGCCTGGAGGGAGGGCCCAACGAGGAACTGATCGACATGACACGTCGGTTCTGGATCGGACTGGCGCTGACGATACCAGTGGTCGTCCTCGAAATGGGCGGCCATTTTCTTGGCTTGAGCCACTATGTCGGCCAGCTGACCTCGAACTGGCTGCAACTGATCCTCGCAACGCCGGTCGTTCTCTGGGCCGGCTGGCCATTCTTTCAGCGCGGCTGGCAGTCGCTGGTCAACCGCAGCCTCAACATGTTCACCCTGATCGCCATGGGCACCGGGACCGCCTGGATCTACAGCGTCGTCGCCACAGTTGCGCCCGGTATCTTTCCCGATGCGTTTAGCCAGCATGACGGTTCCGTCGCGGTCTATTTTGAGGCGGCGGCGGTCATCACCGTGCTGGTGCTGCTCGGGCAGGTGTTGGAACTGCGGGCGCGAGAGAGCACCAGCGGCGCGATCCGTGCGCTGCTCGACCTCGCCCCCAAGACCGCCCGGATCATTCGCGACGATGGCATGGAGGAGGAGGTTCCGCTCGACAGCGTGCATGTCGGCGACCGCCTGCGGGTGCGTCCCGGCGAGAAGGTACCGGTCGATGGCGAAGTGCTGGAAGGCCGCAGCGCCGTCGACGAATCGATGGTGACGGGTGAATCGATGCCGGTAACCAAGGAGGCCGGTGCATCGGCCATCGGCGGCACCATGAACCAGTCCGGCGCGCTGGTGATCGAGGCGCGGAAAGTTGGCCGCGACACCATGTTGTCGCAGATCGTCCAGCTTGTCGCCGAGGCGCAGCGGAGCCGCGCGCCGATCCAGCGCCTCGCCGACCAAGTGTCGGGCTGGTTCGTGCCGGCGGTGATCGTGGTCGCGGTCCTTGCCTTCATCGCCTGGTCGATCTGGGGTCCGGAGCCGCGCTTTTCCTTCGGTCTGATCGCGGCAGTTTCCGTTCTCATCATCGCCTGCCCCTGCGCGCTGGGACTGGCGACGCCGATGTCGATCATGGTCGGCGTCGGCCGTGGCGCACAGGCGGGCGTGCTGATCAAGAACGCCGAGGCGCTGGAGCATATGGAGAAGGTCAACACCATCATCGTCGACAAGACCGGCACTCTGACCGAGGGCCGGCCCGCTGTGACCGCCATCGTTCCGGCTGCTGGGTTCAGCGAGGACGAGGCGCTGCGGCTTGCCGCCAGTGTGGAGCGGGCCAGCGAGCATCCGCTGGCGCTGGCCATCGTCCGCGCCGCCGAGGAGCGCGGGATCGCGACGGCGCCGGTTGCCGATTTCGACTCGCCGACCGGCAAGGGCGCGCTCGGGGTGGTCGAAGGCAAGCGCGTTCCCCTTGGCAATGCGAAGTTCCTCGCCGAGCAAGACGTCGATGTCGCGCTGCTCGCTGATGAGGCCGACCGGCTGCGCGAGGACGGGGCAACCGCGATCTTCATGGGGGTGGATGGCCGCGTCGCTGCGATCTTCGCCATCGCCGACCCGGTCAAACCCTCGACACCCGAGGCGTTGGCTGCGCTGAAGACGCAGGGGATCCGGGTGGTCATGCTCACCGGCGACAACTGGACCACCGCCAAGGCGGTTGCCCGCCAACTCGGCATCGATGAGGTCGAGGCCGAGGTTTTGCCCGATCAGAAAAGCGCGGTCGTGCAGCGGCACAAGGCGGCGGGCGAGGTGGTGGCCATGGCCGGCGACGGCGTCAACGACGCCCCAGCGCTGGCGGCTGCGGATGTCGGCATCGCAATGGGCACCGGCACCGACGTGGCGATGGAAAGCGCGGGCGTCACGCTGCTGAAGGGGGATCTGACCGGCATCGTGCGGGCGCGGCGGCTGTCGCAGGCGGTGATGGGCAACATCCGCCAGAATCTGTTCTTTGCCTTCATCTACAACGCCTTGGGCGTGCCGGTTGCGGCAGGGGTGCTCTATCCGTTTTTCGGCATCCTGCTGTCGCCGATTATCGCGGCGGCTGCCATGGCGCTGTCCTCGGTCAGCGTCATCACCAATGCTGCTCGGCTGCGGAGGGTGAAGCTGTGACGATGGCGTGCCACGGCCTTCGATTTGCCATCACCCCCTTGTGAGCCGCATGCGGACCGTGACGGCGAGACAATGAATCCGTGAAACGAAGTTTGACGATCAGAAACGACAGCAACATCAGTTGGCGCACCATTCTGGCGGCTGCCGCCGCGCTGCCCCTGCTGATGTTCACGGCCGGCTGAGGACTGCTGAAGCGCTGCCGCTGTCGACGGCGTGGCATGGACCGAACCAGCATTCTACGAATGGAACGCCGCTTTCAGACGCAGAGCTTCGACGGGCTGAAGTACTTGCCGCCGATCCACAAGTCCCACCCGCAGGCGACTGCGCCCGAGGTCGTGGAGCGCATCCGGGCCTTGGTTCTGGAGCACCCGGCCTACGGCAGCAATCGGCTCAAGGCGATCCTGTCGCTGGAGGAGGTTAATGCCGGCAAGGTCATCGATATCACCCCAGAGCAGGCCGCCTTCCTGGAGCAGCTCAACCCCTGCTTCCGCGAGCGCCATGTGGAGAGCGCCGCCCCGGGTGAACTGCTGTCGGCCGATACCTTCTTCGTCGCAGCCTCAAGGGCGTGGGCAAAGTCTACCTGCACGCGGTGGTCGATACCTGCGGCTCCTACCCCTTCGGCTTCCTCCACGTCTCTAAGCAGCCTGAGGCGGCGGTGGCGGTGCTGCACAACGATGTGCTGCCCTTCTACGCTAACCTAGGTCGGCCGGTGAAAGCCGTGCTGACCGACAACGGCCGGGAGTTCTGCGGGACCGAGAAGCATCCCTACGAACTCTACCTCGATCTCAACGGCATCCAGCACCGCCGCACTAAGGTCAGAACGCTTAAGACCAACGGCTTCGCTTCAACGCCACCGCCCTCGACGAGTTCTTCCGCATCAAGATGCATGAAACCTTGTCTGATTGCAGCCCATCCGGCCTGACCTTTTTCAGGCTCGCCTTGTGGGGCTGGAGATGAGCCCTTTGCGGACGTTCGGTTGTCAATGCCCGCCGCCCGACAACCCAATACCAGAGATCAGTGCGCCCCAAACCTTCAGCCTTAGCCCGACTGCCTTTACGATGCCGGTGGCGGCAATGACATGGCCGCCAAAGCCGGGAAGGTTGCTGGAATAGGTCTGGACCATGCAACTGCTCCCGTCCAGCATGATTGCCGCATGTTCGGGATGGTCTAACTCGAAGTAGACCAGCAACGAGCTCCGTGACGCGGCGAGTCCTGGCTCGACTAGCCGCCCGCTCGGGACCATCTGACCAGCGGCAACCGCAGGTTGAATTGAGGAAATATGCGCCGGAAGCACGGTATTGTGGAACGTCAGCCCCATATTCGAGCCGCAGGCGATTTCGGCGGGCATGCCTTCGTAAAGCGCTGTACGGGCCACCTGAGAGAAGCCCGCCGTGATACGGAGCGGAATCGCGGGATCGCGGTCGGGGATGATGACCATCGCAGGGCTGACAATCAACTGCGAAGCCGGGCTGCCTGCACCCAAAACCACCTGCGTCACGACGCCGTTGGTAAAGCTGCGAACCTCGGTTTTGGCCAATGCGACCTGCGCGCTTTCCAGCGCTGCCTGAGCAGATTTGCGCTTTGCAGGAATACTCTCGCTCAGCTCGGTCTGCACTAATGCCACCTTGGCCTGAGCGGCTGACAGCCGCGCTTCATCGACCGTCACTTCTGCTTGCAAAGTGCGCACTGCGTCCTGCGTGCCGACCTTGCGTTCGGCCAGCAAGGTTGCCTGCTCAAGATCTTCTCTGGTCAGGTCTAGCGCGGCGGATGCCTCGGCTACGCTGGCTTCGGCTGACGCAAGCTCGTTGCGAGCCTTGGCCTCATCTGCGGTAAGCGCATCCAACGCAGCCTGGGCGCGTTTCAACTCGGCCAGCTGTGTGCTGTTTTCGATTCGGAATAGCAGGTCGCCCGTCGAGACACGCTGTCCGTTGCGGACACCCACCTCGGTCACTGGGCCGCTGGTCTGAGCCACAACCGATACGGTTCGAAATGGCAATACACCCGTATAGGATTTAGGGTGGAAGTAAAAGATGATCATAAACAGCGCAAAGGCCATCGCGGCCCACAGGAAAACCGCCGTTCTCATGTTCCAGACCGACATGGCCTCGCCGCGGCGCTTGAGCTGGAAGTAGCGGATGATGACGGGGAATGACGTCAGAAGCAGTTCGAGCACAGGTCAGTTCCCCTTCTCGGGCTCAGAAAATTCAATACTGTTTCCGGTGCCCGGCTGCTCCGGCCCGGGGCTGGCTGGCTGGCGCACCTCGACCAGCGAATGAAAGCGCGACCAATCTGCCATGAGCGCGATCAGAATTGCGCTGAGCGGCAGAAGCAGGCTGAAGTGATCGACCGGGAATATCTCATAGATCAGCGCGATGGTCAGCAACGTAGGGATCGTCTTTGCAAGGGGCGTGCCCTTGGAGCGATGTTCAGCCCAGCGGTCAAATGCGGCGTAGAGCGAGACGAGAGCAAAGATTGCCAAGCAAAGGATAGCAATAGCGATCCACGCCAAGGTATCCGTTTCGCCTGGCGCCACGAACCACGACGGCGCGCTGTGCGCGGTATCGGCTCCACTCGCCATGATATGCCTCTTAACATAGTAGATTATAGGGAAATCACGGTGACGTTAGCTGGGTGCGCGCTATATGTCTATATGGCTCTGTTGCACAAATCGGCTTAAGGCCGAGGTTCCCCTTTCCCCGGACGGACTTATCCCACAGCTTCCG
>NZ_JBHRXE010000041.1:0-137675 GCF_042648325.1 Paracoccus simplex
CGGCGCCTTTCGGGAAGGTGTCGGTGGTCATGATGGCGCGCGCCGCGCCGGCCGCGCCGGCGCCGCAGCCCAAACCCGCGACGGCCCCCGAGCCCGCCCCGGAACCGGCAGCGGCGGCGCCGCAGCCCAGCTTCAACCGTCGGTCCATCGTGCCGGCCGGCCAGCCGCTGCCGCCGCAGCCCTCGGCCAATGAGATCAGCCCCGAGGCGCTGGCCTCGGTCCGCGAGGTCGAGAAGCGCGCCCGCAAGCTGACGCTGATGGAACTGACCGAGCGCACCTGCAAATGGCCGATCGGCGACCCGGCGACCGACAAGTTCTGGTTCTGCGGCCTGCCGTCGGCCCCCGGCAAACCCTATTGCGAGGCGCATGTCGGCGTGGCCTTCCAGCCGATGAGCTCGCGCCGCGACCGCCGTCGCTGAGGTGGGATTCCCCCGGCTTGCCGCGCTGGCCGTGACGCTGGACGGCTCGGGCGACATGACCCGCGTGCTGCTGGTGCAACGCCGCAACCCTCCCGATGCCGGGCTTTGGGGTTTCCCCGGCGGCCATGTCGAGCCGGGCGAGACGGCGCTGCAGGCCGCCGCCCGCGAACTGGCCGAGGAAACCGGCGTCATCGCCCGGCCAAGGGCCTATATCGACAATATCGACGTGATCGAGTGCGGGCCGGACGGCGCCCTGCGCTTTCACTTCCTGCTGGCTGCGGTGCGCTGCGACTATGTCTCGGGCGTGCCGGCGGCGGCGGATGACGCGCTGGACGCGCGCTGGGTTCCGGTCGCCGAGATCCGCCGCGCCGCCCTGCCGCTCAGCGCCCGGGTGGCGGACACGGTGGCCAGGGCGTTGCTGCTGGAACGGCTGGGCGACTGACCGCCCTTCGGAGACGACAGGTGCCGCCGACGGCACCTCGATACGGCATCCCGATACTGCGGCCCGCCATGACGGTCGACGTGGCCTGCGTCTGGATCGGCGGCCTATGGACGCTGGCCTTCACCCGATCCGATGGCTAAATACGGGCGACGAACCTTACAGGATCCGCATATGGCCCGGCATCTCATCACCTCGGCGATCCCTTACATCAACGGGATCAAGCACCTCGGCAATCTCGTCGGCTCGCAGCTTCCGGCGGATCTTTATGCCCGCTACCTGCGGGGCCGCGAGCATGAGGTGATGTTCATCTGCGCCACCGACGAGCATGGCACCCCCGCCGAGCTGGCCGCGGCCAAGGCCGGCAAGCCGGTGCCTGTCTATTGCGCCGAGATGCACGAGATCCAGGCCGAGATCGCCCGCAACTTCGGCCTGTCCTTCGACCATTTCGGCCGGTCGTCCAGCGAGCGCAACCATGTGCTGACCCAGCATTTCGCCGGCAAGCTGGACGAAAACGGCTGGATCTCCGAGGTCGAGGAAAAGCAGGTCTATTCGATCGACGACGGCCGCTTCCTGCCCGACCGCTATATCGAGGGCACCTGCCCGAATTGCGGCTATGACAAGGCGCGCGGCGACCAGTGCGAGAACTGCACCAAGCAGCTGGACCCGACCGACCTGATCGAGCCGCGCAGCGCCATCAGCGGCTCGACCAACCTGGAGGTGCGGGCAACGAAGCACCTCTATCTGCGCCAGCGCGCGCTGAAGGACCGGATCGCCGCCTGGATCGACAGCAAGGCCGACTGGCCGATCCTGACCACTTCGATCGCCCGGAAATGGCTGAACGACGGCGACGGGCTGCAGGACCGCGGCATCACCCGCGACCTGGACTGGGGCATCCCGGTGAAGAAGGGCGACCGGCCCTGGCCGGGGATGGAAGGCAAGGTCTTCTACGTCTGGTTCGACGCGCCCATCGAATATATCGCCGCCACCGCCGAGGGTGCCGACAAGCGCGGCGAACCAGACAGCGCCTGGCGCCGCTGGTGGCGGCTGGACGAGGGCGCCGAGGACGTGACCTATACCCAGTTCATGGGCAAGGACAACGTGCCCTTCCACACCCTCAGCTTCCCGGCCACGATCATCGGCTCGGGCGAGCCGTGGAAGCTGGTCGATTACATCAAGAGCTTCAACTACCTGACCTATGACGGCGGCCAGTTCTCGACCAGCCAGGGCCGCGGCGTGTTCATGGACCAGGCGCTGTCGATCCTGCCCGCCGATTACTGGCGCTGGTGGCTGCTGTCGCACGCCCCGGAATCGGGCGACAGCGAGTTCACCTGGGAGAATTTCCAGCAATCGGTGAACAAGGATCTGGCCGACGTGCTGGGCAATTTCGTCAGCCGCATCACCAAGTTCTGCCGCAGCAAGTTCGGCGAGACCATCCCCGAGGGCGGCAGCTACGGCCCCGAGGAGGAGGCGCTGGTCGAGGCGCTGACCACCCGCATCCGCGCCTATGAGGGTTTCATGGACCATGTCGAGGTCCGCAAGGCGGCGGCGGAACTGCGCGCGATCTGGGTTCTGGGCAACGAATACCTGCAATCGACCGCGCCCTGGTCCACCTTCAAGACCGATCCCGACAGGGCGGCGATGCAGGTCCGTCTGGGACTGAACCTGATCCGGCTCTATGCCGTGCTGTCGGCGCCCTTCATCCCCTTCGCGGCGGATGCGATGCTGGCGGCCATGCGCAGCAACGACCGCGACTGGCCCGATGATGTCCGCGCCGCGCTGCAGGCGTTGCCGGCCGGCCATGGCTTCACCGTGCCCGAGGTGCTGTTCGCCAAGATCAGCGACGAGCAGCGCGACGAATGGCAGGAGCGGTTCAAGGGCATCCGCGGCTAAGGCAGGGCTGGCGCCGCTGACGTGGACGGTGGACTTCCGCCGCCGGGCAAGGGCATGATCGCGCACATCCCGACCGACAAGCGCAGAGGCCAACATGACCCATTGCATCCTGATCGGCGCCCCGGTGGACGAGGGCCAGCGGCGGCCCGGCTGTCTGATGGGCCCCGCCGCCTATCGCGTGGCCGGGCTGACCGCGACCCTGGCCGGGCTGGGGCACACGGTCGAGGATCGCGGCGATCTGCGGCCCGCCCCCGGCCGCGGCCAGAGCTGCGCCAACCCCGCCGTGCATCACCTGCCCGAGATCATCGCCTGGACCGAGACGCTGCGCGCCGCCGGCTGCGCGGCGATGGAGGAGGGCATGCCGATCTTTCTGGGCGGCGACCATGCGCTGGCGCTGGGGACGCTGGCCGGGGTGGCCGCGCATGCCCATGCGGCGGGCCGGCCGCAATTCGTGCTGTGGCTGGACGCGCATAGCGATTTCCACACCGTCGAGACCACCCAATCGGGCAACCTGCACGGCACGCCGCTGGCCTATGCCGCGGGCCGGCCGGGCTTCGACGCCTTCCCCGCCTTCCCGGCGCCGATCCCGCCTCGGAACATCTGCATGTTCGGGATCCGCAGCGTGGACGCCGCCGAATCCGCCGCGCTGCGCGAGACCGAGATCGTGGTGAACGACATGCGCGTTCTGGACGAGCGCGGCATCGTCGCGCCGCTGCGCGAATTCCTCGACCGGGTGCGGCAGGAAAACGGGCTGCTGCACGTCTCGCTGGACGTGGACTTCCTCGATCCCTCGATCGCGCCGGCCGTCGGCACCACCGTCCCCGGCGGCACCACCTTCCGCGAGGCGCATCTGGTCTGCGAACTGCTGCATGAAAGCGGGCTGATGACCTCGCTGGACCTGGTCGAGCTGAACCCGTTCCTGGACGAGCGCGGCCGCACCGCCAAGCTGATGGTCGATCTGGTCGGCTCGCTGCTGGGCCGCAAGGTCTTCGACCGGCCGACGCGCAGTTACTGAAACGCGGGCTCCCTACAGCCGAAGCCCGGGCGCAAGGAGGGCCGGCTGTGGCGGTTCAAGGAATGTCCGGAACCCGCCATGGCGGCCCTGCCGTGCAGGCGGCGGCCTGTTGCGCGCGACCGGTCGGTCACCCAACGCGCGCCGCCCCGGCATGCGCCACCCGCGCGCTGCACGGCAAAACGTCGCCGCGGATATCCGGGCCGAGACCTGACGCGCCCCATGCGTCAGCCGCCGCCGATCCAAAAGCCGGTCTTCGACGGTTCCGCCGGGCGCATTGCGGCCGCCCTGCCCGCGCCAAGGCTTGCCAATCTCCACCGCGCCGGCTAGCCAATCCCCCGGCGCGGGCGTGGCGGAATGGTAGACGCATGGGACTTAAACTCCCTGGGGCGCAAGCCTGTGCGGGTTCGAGTCCCGCCGCCCGCACCACCCTGCCCGTCCCATATGTCAAATAAGCGCGAAATTCTTGCCCTGCCTTCACCCGCAGATTGCGCCCGGCAGAAACGAGACCGCAGGCGGCCATCTGTGGACAGCCACCCGCGATCGCAGAAAGAGGGCAGGAAAAGCGCACCGGTTCGCCCTTCCCGGCCACCCGAAACACCCTCACCACCACGATTGGGCAATCCGGGGATGGTTCCCTCTATCGGCCTTCCCTGCTTACTCCGGCTGTCGATTCGTCGCAAATGTCAACAGCGGTCCATTTTAAACAAATCTCCTTGGTTCGCCGGTTTACCTCGGCTAGGGTCGCGCCGAAAATCCGAACCCAGGAGACCATGATGGCGCAGCGCCTTCACCTCGTTTTCGGCGGCGAGCTTGTCGATCCCACCCGCACCGAATTCCGCGACACCAAAGACATCCACATCGTCGGCGTCTATCCGAACTATGCCGAAGCGCATGCCGCCTGGAAATCCGAGGCGCAGCGCACCGTGGACAGCGCCCATACCCGCTATTTCATCGCCCATCTGCACCGTCTGCGCGACGAGGAGCGGGAGGTGAGCCCGACCGAGGAGCTGGGCAGCTGAGCGCAAGCGAATCGCGATGCTCCCCTTTCAGGCCACCGCGTCCCTGGCGCTTTGGCTGCATCTGCGGCGACGGGCGGCGATTGGCAGCGGACAGGCCCAACCCTTCGAGCCGCCGCCGGGCGCCGGACCGCTGGTCATGGTGCATCTCTCGGAACGGGGCGAGGAGCCCCCGCCCCTCGGCGCGCTGCTCAAGGTGATGCTGGCCCGCCGGCCGGGGCTGCGCTTCGCCTTCACCGGCGCGGCGCCGCCGCCGGATGCGCTGCCGGCCGGCCTGCCCGCCGTCGCCCTGCCCCGCCCCACCGATCCGGGCGCCGCCCGCGAGGTCATCCAGGCCCTGTCGCCGCGCGTGCTGCTGATCCTCGGCGACCAGCTTCCGGCCTCGCTGATCGCCGGCATGGCCGATGCGGGACTGCCGGTGATCCTGTCCGAGGCGCGGCTGGTCGCCTATACCCGCCGCGGTTCGTGGCGCGGCGCCATCAATCGTGGACTGATGGGCAGGATCACCCGCATCCTCGCCCCCGACCTGACCGCCGGCGCGGCCGCGCGGCAACTGGGTGCGCCGCCCGACCGGATCGAGCTGACCGGCCCGGTGACGGAGACCCGCGCGCCGCTCGGCGCCAACGAGGCCGAGCGGCGTGCCCTGGCCCATATCCTCGCCGGCCGCCACATCTGGCTGGCCGCCGCCCCCACCCTGCCCGAGGCCGGTGCAGCGCTGGCCGCGCATCAGGCCATGCTGCATCACAACCACCGCGCGCTGCTGATCCTGGCCGGGCTGCCCCCCGAGACCATCCCCGGGATCCAGGCCGAGGCCGAGGCCCTGGGCCTTGCCTCGGTGCTGCGTTCCGAGGATGACGACCCCTCGCCCGACGACCACGTGCTGATCGCCGAGGACACGCATGAGCTGGGGCTGTGGTACCGGCTGGCGCCGGTCTGTTTCATGGGCGGCACGCTGCTGCCCGGCCCGGGCCTCGCGCCACGCCACCCGTTCGAGCCGGCGGCGCTCGGCTCGGCCATCATCCACGGCCCGATCACCGACCCGCATGGGCCGGAATGGATGCAGCTCGACGGCGCCTCGGCCGCCCGGCTGGTCACCGATGCGCAGGCGCTCTCGCGGGCGGTGGCCGACCTGACGGCGCCGGACCAGGCGGCGATGCTGGCCGGCAACGCCTGGTCGGTCAGCACCGGCGGCGCCGCGGTGCTGCGCCGCATCGCCGACACCGTGCTCGAGGCGATGGAGCCCGCCGCATGAGCCGCCGCGCCCCCGATTTCTGGTTCCGCCCGCCGGGCCTTACGGCGCGGCTGCTGGCGCCGCTGGGCGCGCTTTACGCCGCCGCCACCGCCCGGCGCCTGGCGCGCGGGCCGCGCATCCGGCCGGGCGTGCCGGTGATCTGCGTCGGCAACCTGAACGCCGGCGGCACCGGCAAGACCCCGACCGCGATCATGCTGGCCCAGCTTCTGCAGGCGCGCGGCGTGGCGGTGCATATCGTCTCGCGCGGCTATGGCGGCAGCGAAAAGGGGCCATTGCGGGTCCAGGAATCGCGCCACCGGGCCGCCGAGGTCGGGGACGAGCCGCTGCTGATGGCGGCCTTCGCGCCGGTCTGGGTCGCCGACGACCGGCTGGCGGGGGCGCGGGCGGCGGTCGGGGCCGGGGCGCGGGCGATCCTGCTCGACGACGGCTTCCAGGACCCGGCGCTGGCGCATGACCTGTCGCTGGTGGTGGTCGATGCGGCCAAGGGCTTCGGCAACGGCTTCTGCCTGCCCGCCGGACCGCTGCGCGAACCGATGGACCGCGGCCTGGCCCGCGCCGACCTGCTGCTGTCGATCGGCGATGCCGCGGCTCAGGCGCGCTTCGCCGCCCTATGGGGGCGGCGGCTGGCGCTGCCGCATCTGACCGGGCAACTGGCGCCGCTGCAGACCGGCATGGACTGGCAGGGCCAACGCGTCCTGGCTTTTGCCGGCATCGGTCATCCCGAGAAATTCTTCGCCACCCTGCGCGGCCTCGGCGCCGAGGTGGTGCGCGCCGAGGCGCTCGAGGATCACCAGCCCTTCACCCCGCAATTGCTGACCCGGCTGGAGGCCGAATCGCGGCTGCTCGGCGCGCAGATGGTGACCACGGAAAAGGACGCCGCGCGGCTGCCGCGCAGCTTCCGGCCCAGGGTGCTGGCGTTGCCGGTGCGGCTGCAGCTCGACGACCCGGCGCCGCTGACTGACCGTCTGGAGGCGCTGGGACTGTGAAAGACGCCGCAAGCCCGTGCCCGGCGCCTTCACCGTTTTCCAAATACCCCGGCGACCGCGCCGCCGGGCAAAGGCTCAGCCCTTCTCGGCCAGCTTGGCGTCGATGATCTTCTTCAGCTCGTCCCAAGGCTGGTTCTGGATCTTTTCGCCGGCGATGATGAAGGTGGGCGTGCCCTCGATCTGATCGGCGGTGGCATTGGTCTGGAAGGTGGTGACCAGGTCCGCGACCTTCTGCTTGTCGTTCCAGCAGGCATCCATCTGTTCTGTGGTCATGCCGGCCTTGGCGCCGATCTTGCGCAGATTGGCGGCGATCTCGTCGCCGGACTTGGCGTCCAGCCATTGCTTCTGGTCGTCGAAGATCAGGTCCGAGACGGCATAATACTTGTCGTCGCCGCCGCAGCGCGCCAGGATCCCGGCCCACAGGCCCACGGCATCGAAATAGACGTCGCGCTGGATGAATTTCACCTTGCCGGTATCGACATATTCGGCCTTCAGCTTCGGCAGGTTCTCGGCATGGAAGGCCGCGCAATGGCTGCAGGTGAAGCTGGCATATTCGATGATCGTCACCGGCGCGTCTTCCTGGCCCAGGGCGATGTCGGGCAGGACCTTGCCCTCGGGCATCTGCTCGGCGGTCTGGGCGTTGTCGGCGGGTTTCGCCTCTTGCGCCAACGCGGGCAGCGCAGAGACGGTCAGCGCGGCCGTGGCGGCGGCGATCAGAGAACGGCGAAGCAGCATCATGGATTGGCCTTTCGGTCGTTGACGTCCCGGCGGGACAGGATGTTCAGTGCCAGCCGCCGCATGGCGGCGGACAGCGCGGGATTGTCGAAGCCCGAGGCGATGTCCTCGGCCTGGGCGAGCTTCTGCGGATCGGGCGCGGCGGAACGGCGCGGCGCGGCGGTGAACTCGGCCTGGCCCTCCGCAAAGCCGATCGGCGCGGTCTGGGTCAGCACGATGCGCGAGACGGCGTTGAAGCCGTAGCAGGCATTCACCCGGGCGCGGATCTGGTCCACTTGCATGGCGACCAGCGGCGCATGCGCGCCCGGCACCAGCAGCGTCAGCGTGGCACCGAACCCCTTGCCATGGCTGATCCGGACCGGGCGGGTATGGGCGGCAAGCTCGGCGCCGACCACCTCCTGCCAATGCGTCAGCAGCCGGGCCACCGCGAAACCCCGCCCCTCGCCCACGGTCTTCACCCGCTGCGCAACCAGTTGCGCCGCGGCCTCGAAGCCGCGCATCCGGCGGCGGGGCTGGGTCTCGGGTTTCTTCTGGGCCATCGGGCAACCATATGGTTTATCTGCGCCGCAGTCTGGACCGCGACGCGCCCGGACGCCAGAGAGACGAAGCTGAACGAGGCTGAAAATTGCGTGACCCGAAGGTGATCCCCACCGAGCTGCTGGCTTGGTACGACCGCCATGCCCGCGCGCTGCCCTGGCGGGTGGCGCCCGGACAAGGCCGCGCCGACCCCTATCGCGTCTGGCTGTCCGAGGTGATGCTGCAACAGACCACCGTCGCGGCGGTGAAAGCCTATTTCGAGCGTTTCACCAGCCTCTGGCCCACGGTCCACGACCTCGCCGCGGCCGAGGATGCGCAGGTGATGGCGGAATGGGCCGGGCTCGGCTATTACGCCCGCGCCCGCAACCTGGTGGCCTGCGCCCGCGCCGTCGCCGCCCTGGGCGCATTCCCCGACACGCGCGCGGGGCTGGCGGCGCTGCCCGGCATCGGCGCCTATACCTCGGCCGCCATCGCCGCCATCGCCTTCGACCGGCCCGAGACGGTGGTGGACGGCAATGTCGAACGCGTGGTGGCCCGGCTTTTCGCGGTCGGAACGCCGCTGCCCGCCGCCAAGCCGGAACTGGTGGCGCTGGCCGGCAGCCTGACCCCCGACCGGCGGCCGGGCGATTTCGCCCAGGCCATGATGGATCTGGGCGCGACGATCTGCACGCCGCGCAGCCCGGCCTGCGGCATTTGCCCGATCATCCCGCATTGCGCCGCCCGGGCGCAGGGCATTGCCGCCGAACTGCCGCGCAAGGCGCCGAAGAAACCCAAGCCGCTGCGCCGGGGCACGGTCTGGATCGGCTTTGCCGAGGGCGCGGTGCTGGTCGAGACCCGGCCCGACAAGGGCCTGCTGGGCGGCACGCTGGCCTTTCCCTCGACCGGCTGGGACGGCTCGCACCAGCCGCCGCCCGCCCGCGCCGACTGGCAGGAGATCGGCCTTGTCCGCCATGTCTTCACCCATTTCGCGCTGGACCTGACGGTGATGAGCGCCCGCTTGACCGCGGCGCCGGAACGCGGCAGCCTGACCCCGCTTGGCGCTTTCCGCCCCGACGCCCTGCCGGGGCTGATGCGCAAGGCCTGGTCGCTCGCCAAGGACCGTTCCGAAACAGCCCGCCCCGCGACACCGCGTCGCCATGGCAAGCCACAGCAAAAGCCGTGATGGTTGCACCCATGCAAACCGCGTTCCGCGCCCGCCTGATCGACGCCCTGCCCTTCTGGCTTTCCCTCGGCATGGTGCCGCTGGCCCTGCTTGCCGCGCGGCTCGGCGGCTGGTGGTTCGCGCTGATGCCGCTTTATGCCTGGTATCTGATGACCATGCTGGACGCGGTGCTGGGCCTGAACCAGGAAAACCCCGACACCGAGACGCCGGAATCGCAGCTGATCTGGTATCGTGCCATCACCGTGATCTGGTTCCCGATTCAGGCGGCGATGATTTTCGGCGCGATCTGGTATGCCGCCCGCAGCGACCTGTCCGGCTGGGAAAAGCTCGGCCTGTTCTTCGGCATCGGCGTCGCCTCGGGCACCATCGGCATCGTCTATGCCCATGAGCTGCTGCACCAGCGAAACAAGCTGGAACGCTGGCTGGGCGACCTGCTGCTGGCCTCGACGCTGTATTCGCATTTCCGCACCGAGCACCTTCTGGTGCATCATTCCTGGGTGGCGACGCCGCGCGACGCGGTCTCGGCCCGCTACAACGAGGGCTTCTTCCGCTTCTTCCTGCGCGTGCTGGTCGAATGCCCGAAAAGCGCCTGGACGGCCGAGACCCGGCGCCTGACCCGCTCGGGCCGGTCGAAATTCGACCGCCGCAACCCGTTCTGGCGTTACGGCGCGCTGCAATTGGCCATGCTGGCGCTGGCCCTCATCCTCGGCGGCTGGCAGGGGCTGCTGCTGTTCCTCTGGCAGGCCTTCGTCGCCGTCTGGCAGCTCGAACTGACCAATTACGTCGAGCATTACGGCCTGACCCGCAAGCATCTGGGCGACGGGCGCTACGAACATGTCCTGCCGCGGCACAGCTGGAATTCTTCGCATACCGCGACCAACTGGCTGCTGATCAACCTGCAGCGCCATTCGGACCATCACTACAAGCCCGACCGGCGCTTTCCGCTGCTGCAGACCTATTCCGACGAAGAGGCGCCGCAACTGCCGATGGGCTATCCGGCGATGACCTTCCTGGCCATGGTCCCGCCCTTGTGGCGGCGGCGGATGAACCCGCGCGTCCGGGCCTGGCGGCGGCAGTTCTATCCCGAGATCACCGATTGGCAGCCCTATAACCGCGGCGCGCTGCCGATGCCGCGCGGGGCGCTGTAGTTCCGAGACCCGGCCGGAAAACCAAAAAGGCCCCGCCCGGCACAAGGCCGAACGGGGCAAGGCGGTCCCGGCCGCGCCAGAGCTCGCGGAGCTTCGGGACTTGGCGAAACCTTGGGGATCAGTGGGCGCGGCCTTCCTCGGCCTCCATCTCGGCGCGGATCTGCTGGCGCAGGATGTCGATGGGCACCATCCGCCCCTCGCGCCGGAAATGCCAATAGGTCCAGCCGTTGCAGCTGGGCGCCCCCTCCAGCGCGGCGCCGACCTGGTGGATCGAGCCCTTCACGTCATTGCCGATCAGGCTGCCATCGGCGCGCACCTTGGCCTTGTGGCGGTTGTTCATCGAATAAAGCTCCTCGCCCGGGCGCAGCATGCCGCGCTCGACCACCTGGCCGAAGGGCACGCGCGGCTCGGCGCGCTTGGGCTTGATGGTGGCGATGGCCTCGCTGTCGAACTTGCGGATGCGGGCCAGGCGCTTCTCGGCCACCGCGCGATAGGCGGCTTCGCGCTCGATGCCGATGAAGTCGCGGCCCAGCATCTTGGCCACGGCGCCGGTGGTGCCGGTGCCGAAGAACGGATCCAGCACCACGTCGCCGGGATTGGTCGAGCCGACGAGGATGCGGTGCAGCAACGCCTCGGGCTTCTGGGTCGGATGCGCCTTGGCGCCGCCGGCATCCTTCAGCCGCTCGCCGCCGGTGCAGATCGGCAGCACCCAGTCGGAACGCATCTGCACGCCCTCGTTCAGCGATTTCAGCGCCTCGTAGTTGAAGGTGTATTTCGCGCCCTCGGACTTGCTGGCCCAGATCATCGTCTCATGCGCGTTGGTCAGCCGCTTGCCGCGGAAGTTCGGCATCGGATTGGCCTTGCGCCAGACCACGTCGTTCAGGATCCAGAAACCCTGGTTCTGCAGCTCGGCGCCGACGCGGAAGATGTTGTGATACGAGCCGATGACCCAGATCGCGCCATCGGGCTTGAGAATGCGGCGGGCCGCCGCCAGCCAGTCGCGGGTGAAGCGGTCATAGGCCGCGAAGCCCGAGAACTGGTCCCAATGGTCGTCCACCGCATCGACGCGGCTGTTGTCGGGTCGGTGCAGCTCGCCCTTGAGCTGCAGGTTATAGGGCGGATCGGCAAAGATCAGATCGACGCTGGCCTCGGGCAGCGCGTTCATGATCTCGATGCAGTCACCGGCCAGAATCTGGTTGAGCGGAAGGGTTCGCGCCGCAGCGCGGGATTTGATATCAGGTTTCGTCATCACTGCCTCGGGGTTCGGCTATTGGGTTGCCGATTTGCTGAGGCCGATAATGAGTCAGAGCCGATTCGCCGTCAAATTCTTTTTCGAATCAACAGCTTGTGGTTTCTTCTTTACACAAGATGTTGTGGACGGGGGCGAAGCTGCGCCTATGATATGGGGTCACGCCCAGATCTAGCAGCGCCTGGCGATGCGCCGCGGTCGCATAACCGGCATTCGCCTCCCAGCCGTATCCGGGGTGCTGTTGCGCCAAATCCACCATGATGCGATCGCGCAACAGTTTGGCCAGGATCGAGGCCGCGGCGATGGACAGGCAGCGCCCGTCGCCGCCCACCACCGCCTGCCCCGGCAGATCCAGTTCGCGCGGCAGCATGTTGCCGTCGATCAGCACCAGACAGGGCCGCTGCCGCAGCCCGGCGATGGCCCGGCACATCGCCAGATGCGAGGCGCGCAGGATGTTCATCGCGTCGATCTCCTCGACGCTGGCATGGCCGACGGCCCAGTCGCAACGCGCCATCAGCAGCTCGGCCAGCGCCTCGCGGCGCTTGGCGGTCAGCTTCTTCGAATCGTTCAGCCCTTCGGGGATGCAGGCGGCATCCAGGATCACCGCCGCCGCCGTCACCGGCCCGGCCAGCGGCCCGCGCCCGACCTCGTCCACGCCGGCCACGAAGCGCGCGCCGCCGCGCAGCGCCGTCGCCTCGAAGGAATAGTCGGGAAGGCTCATGCCTCGACGGTGACGGGGGCGATCTCGACCTCTTCCAGGTTCACGCCCTCGCCCTCGCGGTCCACGACCAGGAAATCCGCCGGACGGTCCAGCGGCGTCAGCACGCCATGCCAGACTCCGGCACGCAGATTCACCCCCATGCCTGCCGGCACCAGGAAGGCGATCGGCGCCCCCGGCCGCCCGCCTTCGTCCGGCGCCACGATCGACAGCCAGGGATCGGTCCCCAGCGGCACGAAGGCCTGCGAGCCCAGCGGATGCCGCTCCAGCAGCGCGCAGTCATAGGGCAGGCTTACCGGCTCGGAGCGGAAGATCGAGATGATCGCCTCGCCGCCGCCGCGCTCGACCGTGGCCAGCGCGTGATGCCGCTCGCAGCGCCCGGCATTGATCATCTTCGAGGGCGCCCCGCGCGGGGTCAACAGCTCGCCGAATGGAGCGAATGCCTCGGCGGTGATGGGCTTTGCCTTGATCCTGCTCATTTTTCTCCGTTTCCCAAATACTCCGGGGGTCCGGGGGCAGCGCCCCCGGTCCGCAGCTTACAACCGCTCCATCCGCGGCAGGAAGATGGTCAGCAGACCCATCAGCGGCAGATAGGAGCAGATCTGATAGACGTATTCGATCCCCTTCGCATCCGCCACCACGCCCAGCACCGCGGCGGCAATGCCGCCCATGCCGAAGGCGAAGCCGAAAAAGATCCCGGCGATCATCCCGGTCCGGCCCGGCACCAGCTCCTGGGCAAAGACCACGATGGCCGGAAAGGCCGAGGCCAGGATCAGCCCGATGATCACCGTCAGCACCCCGGTGGTCGCCAGGCCGACATGCGGCAGCGCCAGGGTGAAGGGCAGGATGCCCAGGATCGAGAACCAGATCACCTTCAGCGGCCCGATCCGGTCGCCGACCAGCCCGCCCAGCATGACGCCGCCGGCCATGCCGCCCAGGAACAGGAACAGCATGACCTGCGCCTGCTGGGTGCTCAGCCCGAATTTCTCGATCAGGAAGAAGGTGTAATAGCTCGAGAGGCTGGCGGTGTAGATGTTCTTGGTAAAGGTCAGCAGCGCCAGGACCACGATCGCCACCGCCACCCGGCGCCGCGAAAAGGCCGAAGGCCCGGCGACCCGCGCGCCGGCGGCCTTGCGCCGCCCCTCGGCCCAGGTGCCGATGCGCCACAGCACCGCCGAGCCCAGCATCGCCGCGATCGAGAAGATCGCCACCGATGGCCGGCCCAGCGGCACGACGATGAAGGCGGCCAGCAACGGGCCCAGGGCCTGGCCGAAATTCCCGCCGAGCTGGAACAGCGATTGTGCGGTGCCGAAGCGCCCGCCCGAAGCGATTCGCGCCACGCGCGAACTTTCCGGGTGGAACACCGCCGAGCCGACGCCGATCAGCATCGCCCCGGCCAGAAGCACCCAGTATTCATGCGCCAGGGCCAGCAACAGCACCCCGCACACGGTCGAGCCCATGCCCACGGCCAGCGAGCGCGGCATCGGCTTCTTGTCGGTGACCGCGCCCACCACCGGCTGCAAGAGCGAGGCGGTGACCTGGAAGGCAAAGGTCATCAGGCCGATCTGCCAGTAGGAAAGCGTGAACTCCTGCTGCAGCAGCGGGTAGATCGCCGCCAGCATGGACTGCATGATGTCGTTGATCATGTGGCACAGGCTGATTGCGATCAGCACCGTCCAGGCCGTGGCGGAGGCGCCTTGGCCGCGGAACATCGTAGCTTCCGACACGGGCTTACCCTCTTGTGGATCGTTCGCCTTGTCATGCCGGGTTCCGGAATTGTCAACAACCCGGGGGAAGCCCGCCTATCGCCGGAATTGCGCTTGACCCCCAAGGAAATTTGCCATCAAAACTGAACCAAAGTGTTTACTTGCGTTAACCGGTCAGTCGGCCCCGCCAGCCGGCGCGCCGCCCGGCCATTCAGCCGAGCCTGTCGGACCGGGCATATCGAGTCGAGAAACCCCCGTCATAAAAAGCCATAAATCTATAAAAATGATCAGATTCCCCAGCCATCTGGCCCAGGCTCTTTCAGCGCAGGAACAAGAGCGCAAGCGCAGGAACATGACCTGGCAGGCGGTGCAGGAGGAGGTTCTGAACCGCATCCAGAACGGCGATTGGTCCGAGGGCAGCCTGATCCCGACCGAGGCCGAGCTGGCGACCGAATTCGGCTGCGCCCGTGCCACCGTGAACCGGGCGCTGCAGACCCTGGCGCAAAGCGGCGTGCTGGAACGGCGGCGCAAGGTCGGCACCCGGGTGGCGCAGCATCCGCGCGTGCAGATGGTGCGGACCCTGCTGCGGCGCGAGATCGAGGCCTCGGGCAAGGTCTATGGCTATGCCCTGCTGGATTGCCAGGAATGCTCTCCTCCGGCCGATGTGGCCCAGGCGATGCTGCTTCGGACCGAGGACGTGCTGCTGCGCGTCCAGGCCCGCTTCAGCGCCGACGGCGCGCTTTACTGCTGCGAGGAGCGCTGGATCAACAATTACGCCACCCCCGGCCTGACCCGCGAGGTGCTGGAGGAGATGAGCCCCTGCGAATGGCTGCTGGGCCATGTGCCGATCAACCGCGGCAGCATGGCCATGGCCGCCGCGCGCGCCGGCGAAGACTTCGTGTCGCAGGCCCTGGAACTGACCCCGGCCGATCCGGTGCTGCTGCTCGAGCGTCTGGACTGGCTGGGCAACATGCCGGTCTCGCTGACCCGGCGCTATTTCCCGGAAACCCACCGCTTCACCGCGACGATCTAGGGCGCCGTTCAAGCCGAGTTGACCGCCGCTTGCTTGCCTTGGCCGGCGCATTTGGCCAAAGCTGCGGCAAAACGACAAACACGACAGGCAACCAGAGCGGATCCGAGCATGTTCCCGACACGCCCGAAGGCGGGCCTCTTTTCACGCCTCGCGCTGACCGGCGCGGCGCTTCTCCTGCCGCTGACGCCCGGCTGGGCGCAGCCCGCGCCCACCGCGCCGACCACCACCCCGCCGGTCATCGCGCCGGTGGCGCCGCCCAAGCCCCGGGCGCTGACCTCGGTCACCCGCGACGAGATCGAGCAGGCGCAATATGACGGCGGCGACCTGCCCGCCGGCCAATCGGCGCTGACCGCCAAGGTGCAGATCCTGCTGGACCGCTCGGGCATCTCGCCCGGCGTGGTGGACGGCTGGCGCGGCGGCATGAGCGAAAGCGCCATCAAGGCCTTCCAGCGCCGCGCGGGGCTGGCGACCACCGGACGCATGGATCATGCGGTCTGGGATCTGCTGCAGGGCTATGGCCTGTCGCCGCTGACGGCGGACTACGCCATCACCGACGAGGACGCGGCCGGTCTCGTGGACAATATCCCCTCGGATTATGCCCGGAAGGCGGCGATGACCTCGCAGGGGTATACGAACGTGCTGGAAAAGCTGGCCGAGCGTTTCCACATGGACGAGAAATTCCTCGCCAAGCTCAATCCCGGCGCGGCTTTCCAGCCCGGCGAGACCATCCATGTCACCCTTCCGGCCAAGCCGATTCGCGCCAGCGTGACCCGGATCATCGTGGACAAGCAGACCCGCCGCGCCGCCGCCTATGACGCCAAGGGCAATCTGGTCGCGGATTATCCGGCCACGGTGGGCTCGGCCGACACGCCCTCGCCGCACGGCAATCACACCGTCGATGCGGTGGCGCTGAACCCGACCTATACCTACAACCCGCATCGCAACTTCAAGCAGGGCAAGAACGACCGTGTGCTGACCATCCCGCCGGGGCCGAACGCCCCGGTCGGCAATGTCTGGATCGACCTGAGCGAGCCGACCTATGGCATCCACGGAACCGCCACCCCTTCGCAGCTGTTCCTGAACCAGTCGCATGGCTGCGTGCGGCTGACGAACTGGGATGCCTGGGAACTGGCGCATATGGTGAAGCCGAAGGTCACGACCGTCGAGTTCCTCGCCCCGGGCGTCAGCATCGCCGACGTGACCGGCGCCTCGCCGGTGGTCGCGGCGACGCAGACGGCGGTGACCGCCACCATCGCCGGCACCCGCCCGCCGGCGCGCGGCACCCGGCTGCCGCCGCAGGTGCTTGCGGCCGAGTCGCCGGTTCCGGCCGAGGCGGCCGCCACCGCATCGGCCGCCGCCACGATCACCGAAGCCGCCGCATCCACCACCGCCGCCACGGTCGCGGCCCCTGCGCCGCTGGTCATCACCCCGGCGACGCCCGGCCCGACCGAGCCGCTGGTGCCCGCGACGCCGGCACCCGCCAGCCCCGGAGAGGAACCGGAATATCCGTCGGATGTCGGCCTGCCCGAAACCCTTCCGGGCCAGCCCTCGGGCAGCGTGACGCTGTATCCGCAGGTCCAGGCGCCCTGAGATGCGCGGGCTGGCGGTGATCCTGATGGCGCTGCCAAGCCTGGCCCTGGCCCAGGAGGCGCCGACGCCGCGTCCCGCAACCACCGCCGCCTCCGAGGAACGCCCGGCTCCGCGCCCCGACCCCAAGACCGCTCTGCCCACCGCCGAGACAGGGGAAAAGGCCGATCCCAAACCCGGGCGGGACAGGCAATCCGGGCCGACACCGGCGGACCCCGCCGCCGCCGAAACGGACCCGCCGGTAACCGAGCCCGCCGGTCCGCCCGGCCCGCCCATCCATGCCACCTTGCGGGAAAGCGATTTCGATCATTCCGCCTGCCTGCTCGCGCTGACGCTGCTCGGCGCGGATTACAGCGAGGAGGCTCCGGTCACCGATCCCGAGCAGCGCGACTGCGGCATCGACCGGCCGATCCTGCTGCGCGCGCCGCTGCCGGGCATCGAGATTCCGGGCGGCGCGCTGATGCGCTGCGACACCGCCCGCCACCTGGCGCATTGGCTGCGCGACTTCGTGCGCCCGGCGGCGGCCCTGCTGCCCGGCCAGCCCAGGCTGGCGGCGCTGGAGCCGGGCTCGACCTATCAATGCCGGGCCACGGTCGGCAATGACAGCGCCAAGCTCTCGGAACATGCCTTCGGCAACGCCTTCGACATCGCGGCCTTCCGGTTCGGCGACGGCACCCGGATCGCCGTCGAGCCGCGCCAGGACAGCGGCGACCTGCAAGAGGCCTTCCAGCGCGCGGTGCGCGGCACGGCCTGCCTGCATTTCGCCACGGTCCTCGGCCCCGGCGCCAACGCGGCGCATGACAGCCACCTGCATCTGGACATCAAGCAACGGAACGGCGGCTGGCGGCTGTGCCAATGACTCAGCGCTTGACCCGGTCGAGCTCCAGATATTCCGGGTCGAAGCGCGCCAGCCGCGCCAGCCCGTGCCAGTCGAGGATCTCGATTTCACCCCCGGACCAACGGATCAGCCCGCTGGCCCGCAGGTCGCGCACCGCGCGGTTCACATGGATCGAGGTATAGCCCAGGATGTCGGCCAGTTCCTTCTGCAGCAGCGGCAGGACGAAGCGGTGATCCTGCGCCGCGCCCACGCTGGCCAGCCGGGTGTAGAGTTCGCACAGCAGATGCGCCAAATGCGCGCTGGAGCGCAGCGATGCCGCCGCCACCAGCCATTGCCGATGGATCGCCGCGTCGATCACCGTGGACATCCACAAGAGCCGGGTCAGGTGCGCGAAATCCCGCGTGACCCGTCGCAGGTCGGCGTGATCGACGAATTCGACCTCGGACTCGCCGACCGAGATCACGTCATGCTCAAGCCCCGCCAGCACGAAACCGTGCAGGTCGACGAAATCCCCCGGCACGTGCAAGGCGGTGATCACCCGTTCGCCCGGGCGGCCGGCCAGTTCATGCTGGCGCGCCGCCATGCCGCGCAGCATCATGCAGCTGCGCGTCGCCAGCCGGCCGCGCGGCACGATCACCTCGCCCGGGCGGAAACAGGCATGCGTGGTCGGAATCGCACGAAGGCAGGCAATATCGGATTCGGAAAGCAGATCCCGTCTTTGCAGGTAGCGGACAAAATACTCGGTGATCGCCATGACGCTCCTCGGCTCGACCGCGGGAGATTGTCAACTCGGCGGCGGCGCCGCAATGATCTCGGGGCTGCGGTCAACATTTATCAATCATGCCACAAACCTGCGGGATTCGCAGGCTTCTTTCCGATCAGGCGGCCCGTGCCGGCGGCCCGCCCAGCGCCTCGGCCAGAAGGGCGAAGCTGCGTTGCGCATCGGCGCCGGACCGGGTGAAGAACTGGTCCAGCGCCGGGTAAAGCCGCACCGCCTCGTCCAGCTTCGGGTCCGATCCCTGCGCGTAAAGCCCGGCCCGGATCATCAGCTCGGATTCGGCGTAAAGCCCCAGGATCGCCCGCGCCCGGGCGATCAACACATTCTCGGCCGGCGTCGCCGCCTGCGGCAACGAGCGCGAAACCGAACGCAGCACGTCCACCGCCGGGAAGCGCCCGCGCTCGGCGATGGCGCGGTCCAGCACCACATGGCCGTCCAGCACGCCGCGCAGGATGTCGGCCACCGGCTCCTCCATATCCGAGCCGGCGACCAGCACGCTGAAGATCGCGGTGATGTCGCCCGAACCCTGCGGCCCCGGCCCCGAGCGTTCGGCCAGCGACATGATCAGATGCGAGACCGAGGGCGGAAAGCCGCGATAGCTGGGGCTTTCGCCGGCAGCCAGCGCGATCTCGCGATGTGCCTCGGCGAAGCGGGTGATTGAATCGGCCAGGAACAGCACATGCCGGCCCTGGTCGCGGAAATGCTCGGCCACCGTCATCGCCGCCCAGGCGCAGCGCCGCCGCATCAGCGGCGACTGGTCCGAGGTCGCCGCCACCACCACCGACCGCGCCATGCCCTCATCGCCCAGGGTTTCCTCGACGAATTCGCGCAGTTCGCGCCCGCGCTCGCCGACCAGCGCGATCACCACCACGTCGGCCGAGACCCCCTTGGCCAGTGCCGACAGCAGCGTCGACTTGCCGACGCCCGAGCCCGCGAACAGCCCCATGCGCTGGCCGCGCACCAAAGGCAGAAGCGTGTCGAAGACCGCCAGCCCTGTATCCAGCCGCCCGCCCAGCCGGTTGCGCAGCGCGGCAGGCGGCGGCGCGGGGCGATAGCCGCGCTCCTCGCCGCCGGCCAGGATGGGGCGGCCGTCCAGCGGCCGGCCGAACGGGTCGATGATTCGCCCGATCCAGGCATCGGCCGGCGCCAGAAACGGGGCGAAGACCAGTTCGACCTGGGTTCCGATCGACAGCCCGTCCATTGGCCCCTCGGGCAGGATCGCCACCTGGTCGGAATGCAGCGCCACGATCTCTCCGGTCAATCCGCCATCGGAACCCATTGAAAACACTACGCGATCCCCCAAAGAGCCATGGCTGCCAAGTCCGCTAGCCAGGATCAGCCCGCCCTGGACGGCGCTGACGCGGCCGAAATGCCGGGTCATGCGGAGGCGGCGCATGCGGGCCGCGATCGACTGCATTTTATCCATTCCGTTTCCCTTTTCTGCGGCGGGCCGGGGCCTCGAAAGGGTTTTTAAACCTATTGGGGTTAAGACCGGGTTATCGGAACAGGGGAGAAACCTCGATGTTTGACCGGATCGAAACCTTGCGGATGGCCGGCGCGCTGACAGCCCATGCGGCCGAGCGCCAGAAGCTGATCGCCCGCAACGTCGCCAATGCCGACACGCCCGGTTTCCACGCGCGCGATCTTGCCGGCTTCGCGGACACCTATCGCTCGGATGTCGCGACCGAGATGCGCGCCTCACGCCCCGGCCATCTGACCGGGGTCGGCTGGGGCGACGGAATCGGCCGGGTCGTGGACGGCGGCGGCGAACCGGCGCCGAACGGCAATACCGTCTCGCTCGAGGAGGAGATGTTCCGCAGCGCCGCGGCAAAGCGCGAATTCGACCTGTCGCTGGCGGTGACGAAATCCTCACTCACGCTGATCCGCACCAGCATCGGCCGGAGGGGCTGACGATGAGCGATTCGCTTTCGGCGACCGAACTGGCCGTCTCGGGGATGAAGTCGCAATCCGTGCGGCTGCGCCATATCTCGGAAAACATCGCCAATGCCGATACGCCCGGCTATCGCCGCAAGGTGGTGGCCTTTCAGGAACAGGTCGATTTCGGCCGCCCGACCGGCGCCGTCGCCGCCGGCCCGACCCGTTTCGACCGGCGCGACCTGCCGCGCGTCTTCGATCCGGCGCATCCGATGGCCGATGACGAGGGCTATTATGCCGGCTCGAACGTCGACCTGGTCATCGAGATCGCCGACGCAAAGGAGGCCAGCCGCAGCTACGAGGCCAATCTGCGCGTCTTCGAGCAATCCCGCCAGATGGGCAGTTCGCTGCTGGATCTGATCCGCCGCTAGGAGAGCCGCCATGATTTCTTCGACACTCGCCGCGACCGCTTACGACCGCGCACGCCCCGCCGTCACGCCGGCCGAGGGCCTGCCGCAAGGCGTGACCGCCGCGGCCAGCGATTTTGCCAAGGTGATGGAACAGGTCGATCTGGCCGCCACCGGCGCCATGGCGGGCCAGGGCGACACGCATGACCTGGTGCAAAGCATCGCCCAAGCCGAGATCGCGCTCGAGACCGTGGTCGCCATCCGCGACAAGGTGGTCGAGGCCTATCAGGAAATCCTGCGCATGCCGGTCTGAGGGGGCAACCATGGACGAGAACCTGATCTTCGACCTGACCCGCCAGGCGCTGTGGATCGCGGTGCGCATGTCGGCGCCGCTGCTGATCGTGGCGCTGGTCGCCGGCGTGGTGATCGGCCTGTTCCAGGCGCTGACCTCGGTGCAGGAAATGACGCTGACCTTCGTGCCCAAGATTGGCCTGATGCTGGTGGTGTTCTGGGTCAGCATGAGCTTCATGACCGCGACCCTGGCCAGCTTCTTTACCGACCAGATCCTGCCGCAGATCGCGGGATCCTAGGCCATGGACAACGGGATCTATGCCGCCCTGACCCGGCAATCCGGCCTGATGCGCGAAATGCGCACCGTGGCCAACAACATCGCCAATGCCAACACCACCGGCTTCCGGCGCGAGGGGGTGGTGTTCTCGGAATACATGGTGCCGCTCGACCGCCGGGGCGAGACGCTGGCCATGGCCAATGGCCGCGGCCGGATGATCGACCTGAGCGCCGGCGGCATGACCCAGACCAACGGCCAGTTCGACATGGCGCTCGACGGCGACGGTTTCCTGATGGTGCAGACCCCGCAGGGCAACCGCCTGACCCGCGCCGGCGCCTTCATGACCAATGCCGAGGGCGAGCTGGTCAACCCGGACGGCTACCAGTTGCTCGACGACGGCCAGGCGCCGATCGTGATCCCGGCCGGGGTACGCAGCGTCGGAATCGGCATCGACGGCACCGTCTCGGCCGACGGCAACCCGGTCGGTCGGATCGGCGTCTTCGCCGCGCCGGAACTTGCCAAGCTGCGACACGAAGCCGGCACGCTTTTCGACCCGGGCGGCGCGGTCGAGCCGGTAGAGGCGCCGGTGCTCCGCCAGGGCTTCCTCGAGGAGTCCAACGTCGATCCGGTGCTGGAGCTGTCGCGCATGATCGAGGTCCAGCGCGCCTATGAACTCGGCCAGAGCTTCCTCGACCGCGAGGACCAGCGCATCCGCCAAACCATCACCTCCCTGACCCGGTGAAAGGACAACACATGAGAGCCCTTCAGATCGCAGCGACCGGGATGAGCGCGCAGCAGATGCGCGTCGAGGTCATCTCGAACAACCTCGCCAACATGTCGACCACCGGCTACAACGCCCGGCGGGCCGAATTCGCCGACCTGCAATACCAGCAGGCCACCCGGCCGGGCACGCTGACCGCTACGAACGGCGCGATGGTCCCCGCCGGCGTGCAGCTGGGCCTGGGCGTGCGGCCGGCCAGCGTCACCATCATGCCGGCGCAGGGATCGCTGACCGAAACCAAGGGCGATCTGGACATCGCCGTCGACGGCAGCGGCTATCTGGAAGTCACCCTGCCCTCGGGTCTCTCGGGCTATACCCGCGACGGCAGTCTGAAACGCTCGGCCGAGGGGCAGGTCGTGACCTCCGAGGGCTATCCGCTGGTGCCCGACATCACCATCCCCGAGGACGCGCGCAGCATCTCGATCAACGCCAATGGCGAGGTCTTCGCCTATTTCAGCGACCGCGTCGAACCCGAGAACCTGGGCCAGATCACCCTGGCCAATTTCATCAACGAGAAGGGGCTCGAGGCGGTCGGATCGAACCTGTTCCTGGAAACCGTGGCCTCCGGCCCGCCGCAGGTCGCCACGCCGGGGCAAGAGGGGCTGGGCACGATCCGCTCGGGTTTCCTGGAGGAAAGCGCCGTCGATCCGGTGCGCGAGATCGCCGAGCTGATCAAGGCGCAGCGCGGCTACGAGCTGAATTCGAAGGTGATCACCGCCGCCGACCAGATGCTGGGCACCACGGTGCAGGTGCGCTGATGAAAGCCCTGCTCCTTCTGCTGCTGATGCTGCCGCAAGCGGGGCTGGCCGGATCGGTGGTGGCCACGCGCACCCTGCCCGCCGGCACCGTGATCGCCCCCGGCGACGTCGCCATCGCCGAGGACCAGCCCGGCGGGGTCGCGGATGTCGCCCAGGTCGCCGGCCAGCAACTGCGGGTCATGGTCTATCAGGGCCGACGGATCGACCCCTCTTTCCTGACCGCGCCCACGCTGGTCGGCCGCAACCAGATCGTCACCATCGCCTATGAGAAATCCGCCCTGCGCATCGAGGCCGAGGGGCGTGCCCTGTCCGCCGGCAGCGTCGGGCAGATGATCCGCGTCATGAACAACGCATCGCGCGTCACCGTCTCGGGCCGTGTCGCCCCGGACGGAACCGTCATCATCGAGCAGCACTGAAAGAGAGACCATGCCCGACGCCACGCCCCTTCGCCCCGATCTGCTGATCGGCGCCGCGCTCATCGCCTTGTCGCTATCGGCCTGCGGGCGGGTCTCGCAGATCGGTCAGGCGCCGGACATGACCGAGCCGGAAAGCAGCGTCGAGTTCCAGGCCATGACCTCGCAAGGATATGGCTCGCAGGAGTTGCCGGACCGCCCGGACAGCGCCGCATCGCTCTGGACCAGCGCGCAGAATTCACTGGTCGCGGATCGGCGCGCCTCGACTCGCGGCGACATTCTGACCGTCGTCATCGAGATCGACGACCGCGCCGAGATCCAGAACAGCTCGGGCCGCAGCCGCAGTTCGGCCGACAAGGTCAGCATCCCCTCGATGATGGGTCTGCCGCAGCGCATCGACGAAGTGTTGCCCGAGGGCGCCAGCATGGACGAACTGGCCGAGGCCAAGGCCTCCTCCAGCTTCAAGGGCAGCGGCAACATCTCGCGCCGCGACAAGCTGACCCTGCGCGTCGCCGCGACCGTGATCGACCGCCTGCCCAACGGCGTGCTGCGCATCCAGGGCACGCAGGAGGTGCGGGTCAATTACGAGGTGCGCGAGCTGACGGTCAGCGGTTTCGTCCGCCCCTCGGATATCGGCCGGCGCAACGAGATCTCCTACGACCGGATCGCCGGCGCCCGCATCTCCTACGGCGGTCGCGGCCAGATCAGCGACGTCCAGCAGCCGCGTTACGGCCAGCAGATCGCCGATATCGTCCTGCCTTACTAAGGAAGCCCGCCCGTGAAGAAGATCCTGATCCTGCTTATGCCCCTGCTGAGCTTCGTCGGCGGCGCCATCGGCGGCGACATGCTGCATGCGGCGAAAAGCGCCTCTGGCACAGCGGCGACACCGTCCGATGCCGATGCCGATGCGGCGCATGCCGAGGCAGAGGCAGAGGCGGAGGCGGAAGCAGGCGCCGGCCATGGCGCGGAAGGCGGCACCGAGGGGGCCGGGCACGGCGCAGCGGCCGACGGCCATGCCGCCAGCACCGAAAGCGAAGCTGGCCAGGACTGGTTCAAGTTTCCCAACCAGTTCTTCGTGCCGATCCTGCGCAACGGCAACCCGACGGCGATCATGGTCCTGTCGCTGACCATCGAGATGCCGGCCGCGGCCCGGCCCGAGATCGAGGCGCAGGAACATCGCCTGCGCGACGCCTTGCTGAACGCATTGATGGTTCAGGCGAATACCGGCGGGTTCGATGGCAATTTCACCGCCGAGCCGGCCCTGGAGCGCCTGCGCGAGGCATTGCTGGCCGCCGCCCGGAAAGCGGCCGGACCCAGCGTGCAGCGCATCCTGATCGAAGATATCGGCCGGCAGGAGCAATAGGTTCGGCCCGCCTGGCCTGCACTGGCCGACCGGCGCCGATCGGTATATGGGCATCGCGACGCTTCGGAGAATGCATGCACCCGCCGATCACCATCGCCCTGGCCTGCTATAACGGCGCGCGGTTCCTGCGCGCGCAGCTCGACAGCATCGCCGCGCAAAGCGTGACCAACTGGCGGCTGCTGGTGTCCGACGACGGCTCGACGGACGGCTCGCGGCAGATCCTGGGCGAATTCGCCGCCAGCCGGCCGCAGGGCCAGGTCGAGGTGATCGAGGGCCCCAGGCGCGGATCGACGCAAAACTTCCTGCATCTGACGGCGCGGGCCGATCCGGGCGGCTGGCTGGCCTATGCCGACCAGGACGATCTCTGGCATCCCGGACGCCTGGCGCTTGGCGCGGCTTTCCTGGCGGAACGGAAAGGCGCCGCGATCTGGGCCGCGCGCACGACGGTCTGCGACGAGGCGCTGATCCCCATCGCCCCCGCGCCGCATTTCCCCGGCCCCTTCGGCTTTCGCAATGCGCTGGTGCAATCCGCACTGCCGGGCAACACCATCCTGGCCAATGCCGAGGCGCTGCGGATCCTGCAGGCGGCAACCCCCGCGGCCCAGGCCGCCGATGTCCATGCCCATGACTGGTGGGCCTACCAGGCGCTTTCCGGGGCGGGAGCCGCGATCCGGCGGGACAGCGCGCAGGTCCTGCTCTATCGCCAGCACCCGGGCAACCTGATGGGCCGCAACGACACGGCGCGGGCCAGGGCCGGCCGCGCCTCGATGCTGATGGATGGCAGCTTCGCCGGCTGGCTGAGGCGCAACCAGCGCGCGCTGGAGCCTGTGGCCCATCTGTTCCTGCCCGAAAACAGGGAATTGCTGCGGCGTTTCGGCCAGATGCTGCAAGCGAGCGGACCAGAGGCGCTGGTCCAGATCCTGAGGATGCGGCTTTACCGGCAAAGCCGCAGCGGAAGCGTTGCGCTGCTCGGCGCAGCGCTTGCCGGTCGTCTGCGCCAGCGGCGGCAGAAGAGCGCCTAGGCGCGCAACGAGGCCCGCCCTATCCCAGTAAGCGCGCCAGATAGGCACCATACTGGTTCTTGGCGAATTTCCGCGCCTGATCCTGCAATTTCTCGGCGTCGATCCAGCCCATGTCGAAGGCGATCTCCTCGGGGCAGCCGGTCTGCAACCCCTGCCGCTGTTCCAGCGTGCGCACGAAATTGCCGGCATCCAGCAGGCTCGCATGCGTGCCGGTGTCGAGCCAGGCAAAGCCGCGGCCCATCCTCTCGACCGTCAGGCTGCCCTCGTGCAGGTAGGTTTCCAGCAGGGTGGTGATCTCCAGCTCGCCCCGGGCCGAGGGGCGCACCTCGCGCGCGCGGGCGGGCGCGGTGCCGTCCAGGAAATAAAGCCCGGTCACCGCGTAATCCGAGGGCGGGACCTGCGGCTTCTCGATGATGGCGCTGGCCTTGCCCTGTTCGTCGAAGGCGACGACGCCATAGCGCTCCGGGTCGGCGACGCGATAGCCGAAGACCGTGCCGCCCGCATTGCGCCGATCGGCGGCGTCAAGCAGCAGGGGCAGGCCGTGGCCGAAGAAGATGTTGTCGCCCAGCACCATGGCCGAGGGCGCGCCGGCCAGGAAATCCTCGGCCAACAGATAGGCCTGCGCCAGCCCGTCGGGCGAGGGCTGCACGAGATAGTCGAAGCGCAGCCCCCATTGGCTGCCGTCGCCCAGCAGGCGGCGGAACTGTTCTTGGTCCTCGGGGGTGGTGATGATGGCGATCTCGCGGATGCCGGCCAGCATCAGCACGGTGATCGGGTAATAGATCATCGGCTTGTCATAGATCGGCAGCAGCTGTTTCGACACGCCCATGGTGATCGGATAGAGCCGCGTGCCCGAGCCGCCGGCCAGAATGATGCCCTTGCGGCGGTTGGGGGGATTCTCGGGTCGGGTCATGGTTTCAGCTCCTGCAAGACCTTGGCGAGACCGGCGCGCCAGTCGGGGCGACTGATGCCGAAATCCCGCAAAATGGCGGCGCAATCCAGGCGCGAATTGGCCGGGCGCCGGGCGGGGGTGGGATAGTCCGCCGTGGAAATTCCGGTGACGCGGCAGGAAAGCCCCGCCTGCGCCATGATCTCGCGCGCGAAGCCGGCCCAGCTGGCATCCGGCGCCCCGGCAAAGTGATACAGACCGCCGCGCGCCGCATCCGTCCGCATGGCGGCCAGCATGGTCAGGCAGGCGGCGGCGATATCGGCCGCCGGGGTCGGACCGCCGTGCTGGTCGGCGACGACGCGCAGTTCGTCGCGCTCGGCCGCCAGCCGCAGCATGGTCCTGACGAAATTCGCGCCATGGGCCGAGAACACCCAGGAGGTGCGCAGCACCGCCCATTGCCCGCCGGCGGCGGCAATACCCCGTTCACCGGCCAGCTTGGTGGCGCCGTAGACGCCCAGCGGGCCGGTCGGGTCGGTCTCGGCCCTGGGCTGTTCGCCCGAGCCGTCGAAGACGTAATCGGTCGAGATATGCAGGAAGGGCACCCGCCGTTCCGCCGCCGCCCGGGCCATGGCGGCGGGAGCCTCGGCATTGATCCGGCGCGCCAGGTCGGATTCGGATTCGGCGCGGTCGACGGCGGTATAGGCCGCGGCGTTCAGCACCGCCGCGCAACCCGATGCCTGGATCGCCGCGGCGCAGGCCGCCGGATCGGCCAGATCGACCCGGTCGCGGCCCAAGAAGCGCGCATCGGGAACCAGCCGCGCCAGTTCGGTCGCGACCTGTCCGGTGCGGCCGAAGACCAGCAGGCCCGTCATGCCGTGCCGAGCCTTTCGCCCACCCCCTGCCGGGTCAGAAGCGGCCGCCACCAACCCTGGTTCGCCAGATACCATTCGACGGTCCGCCTCAGCCCCTCCTCGACCGTGACCGAGGGGCGCCAGCCCAGTTCGGTGCGGATGCGGGTCGGGTCGATGGCATAGCGCCGGTCGTGGCCGGGCCGGTCGGCGACGAAGGTGATCAGCCGCTCATGCGGCGCGGAATCGGGGCGCAGCCGGTCCATATGCGCGCAGATCGTGCGCACCAGGTCGATGTTCTTCGCCTCGTTCTCGCCGCCGATGTTGTAGCTTTCGCCCAGGGCGCCCTTTTCCAGCACCAGCAGCAGCGCGTCGGCGTGATCCTCGACATAGAGCCAGTCGCGGACATTGCCGCCGTCGCCATAGACCGGGATCGGCCTTCCGTGCAGCGCGTTCAGGATCACCACCGGCACCAGCTTTTCCGGGAAGTGGAAGGGCCCGTAATTGTTCGAGCAATTGGTCAGCACCACCGGCAGGCCATAGGTCTCGTGCCAGGCCCGCACCAGATGGTCCGAGGCGGCCTTGGAGGCCGAATAGGGACTGCGCGGGTCATAGGGCGTGGTTTCGGTGAACTGGCCGGTCTCGCCCAGCGAGCCGAAGACCTCGTCGGTCGAGATATGGTGAAAGCGGAACCCCTCGGGCCGGCGCTGCCCCATCCAATAGGCCCGCGCGGCTTCCAGAAGGTTGTAGGTGCCGGTGACATTGGTCTCGATGAAGGCGCCCGGCCCGTCGATCGAGCGGTCGACATGGCTTTCGGCGGCCAGATGCATGATCGCGTCGGGCCGATGCGCGGCCAGGATGCGGTCCAGCGCCGCGCGGTCGCGGATATCGGCCTGCTCGAAGGCATAGAGCGGGCTGGCCGAAACCGAGGCGACGTTTTCGAGATTGGCGGCATAGGTCAGCGAATCCAGGTTCACCACCCGATGCCCGCGCGCCACCGCCAGCCGCACCACCGCCGAACCGATGAATCCCGCGCCGCCAGTCACCAGAATCTTCATAATCTCGCCTCGTAATCAAAAGGCCCCTCATAAGTGAAGGGGCTGTCGAACTCGTTCAGAGCCGGGGCCTCGGCATCCTTGGCCGACAGGATCGGCCGGCCTTCAAGGCCCCAGTCGATGCCGATACTGTCCCAGGCCACCGCCCCATCGCAATCCGGGGCGTAATGATCTGTACATTTGTAGAGGATTTCCGTCTCGGGTTCCCGGGTCAGGAAACCGTGCAGGAAGCCCGGCGGAATCCAGAGCTGGCGGCCGTTCTGGAAGGACAGTTCGGCCCCGACCCATTGCCCATAGGTCGGGCTGCCCTTGCGGATATCGACGGCCACGTCGAACAGCCGCCCGCGTCCACAGCGCACCAACTTGCCTTGGGCATGCGGCGGCGCCTGGAAATGCAGACCGCGCAATGTCCCCGAAACCAAGGATAACGAATGATTATCCTGCACGAATTCCGGCAGGTCGACCCCGGCCTCGTGCAGCAGCCTCCGGTTCCAGCTTTCCGAGAAGAACCCACGGTCATCGCCAAAGCGCCGGGGAACAAGCACCAGAACCCCAGGCAGCGCGGTCTTTTCGATCTGCATCTACACCAACCAGATTGGCCCCACGCAGAGGCGTATGGAGGAACCCGATACGGCGCACAAGGGCTGCGCCGGCGCTCAACCTAGGCCCGCGGCCGTTAAAATGCACGGGGAATAATGCGTGACTTCGCGACGCAAGTGACCGCTTTGTCAGGTCATGGGGAATTGTCCCGAACCACCATGATCTGCCACAAGCGAAGCCAGCGATGCGCTATCGTCACGTTGCCACCTATACGGGCGCCGACGCGCCTTTCGTGACCAATATCACCGACCTGCAGACCCATGCCGGACCCGACGGGCATGCGCTTTACAGCCTGACCCATGTCGGCGGCGGCATGGTGGCCTGGCACGTCGTTTCCGCCGACCAGCCGATCGAGGTGATGACCACCCGCGCCTATCCGGCGGGCATCGGTCATGCCGGCCCGCCCTCGGCCAGCATCGTGACGCTGGGCGGCAACCCGGTCCTGATCGGCACCGGGCTGCGCGCGGGACCGGACCCCGGCATCCGCCTGGACAGCCAGGGCGGTTTCCAGGACGGCGCCGGGCCGGGCGCCCTGCCCGCGGATCTGATCGGGCTGCAGCAGTTACAGACGCCGCTGGGCGATTTCCTGTGTTCGGCGCGGAACGGGCAGACCGCCATCGACATCTGGCGCATCGGCGCCGATGGCGGGCTGGGCCATGTCACGCGGGCCGCGCTGCCGGCCGGTTCGGGCATACAGGGAACCGAGATCGACGCGCTGCATGTCACCACCCTGGCCGACCGCAGCTTCATCATCGCGGCCTCTGGCCTGGGCAATTACGTCTCGGTGCAGATAGTGATGGCCGATGGCACGCTTGGCCCGGTGCAGATGCTCTGGTCCTATCGCGGGCTCGGCATGGACCAGCCCAGCCACCTGGACACGGTCACGGTGGCCGGGGTGACCTATCTGGTGGTCGCCGGCGCGCAAAGCTCGTCCCTGACCACCATGCGGCTGACCTATGGCGGCGAGCTGCTGCCGGCCGACCATGTCGTCGACGAGCGCAGCACCCGGTTTGCCGGCGCCACGGCGCTGGAGACGGTGACCATGGACGGCCGCGCCTTCGTCTTTGTCGGCGGCGGCGACGACGGGATCAGCGTCTTTACCGTTTTGCCCGATGGCAAGCTGCTGCACCTGACCACGCTGGTCGATACCGACGACCAGACGCTGGCCGATGTCTCGGCCCTGTCGGCCGCGGTGATCGACGGCCGGATCGCGCTGTTCGTCTCGTCCCGGACCGAAAGCGGGATCACGCAATTCGTCCTTGAACCGGGCAGCATCGGCAAGACCGGGGTGGTCGGGGCGGGCCGCCAGACCGGAACCGGGGGCAGCGACCTGATGCAGGCCAGCGCCGGCACCACGGTTCTCGACGGCGGGGCGGGCGACGACATCCTGATCGCCGGGGCCGAGCCGCTGCGCATGACCGGCGGCGCCGGCGCCGATGTCTTCGTCGTCAAGGAGGTCGGCGGCAAGATCACCATCACCGATTTCGAACCCGGCGTGGACCGGCTGGACCTGTCCTTCCTGGGCATGATCCGCAGCACCGACCAGCTGGTGTTTCGCCCGCAGGCCTTCGGAATCAAGATCTTTTACGGCAATTCGGTGATCTGGGTCACCACGCCCGACAACAGCATGCTGCAGGCCGGCGCCTTCGACAATTCGCTTTTCCCCATCGCCCATTACGAGGCCCCCGACATGCGCACGACCGTCTCTGGCACCTTGCGGAACGATACCCTCAGCGCCGGCCGCAACGGCTCGAACGTCTTCGGCTATGCCGGCAACGATCTGCTGCTGGGCGGGGCCGGCAACGACGATCTTTCCGGCGCGCTCGGCAATGACACGCTGCGCGGCGGCGATGGCAACGACCGGCTGTTCGGCGGCGACGGCAACGACCGGCTGTTCGGCAGCACCGGCAACGACCGGCTATGGGCCGGCAGCGGCGATGATGCGCTGGCCGGCGGCGCCGGCAACGACACCCTGCGGGGCGAGACGGGCCACGACCTGCTCTATGGCGAGGGCGGCGACGATGCCATGTTCGACCTGCTGGGCAACAACACGCTTTGGGGCGGTGACGGCAACGACCTGATGCAGACCGGCACCGGCAACGACCGGCTGTATGGCGGGCCGGGCAGCGATACGTTGATCGCCGGCGCCGGCCTGGACTATCTGTTCGGCGGGTTGGGCAATGACAGCATGGCGGGTGGGGCGGGGATCGACACCCTGCTTGGCGGCGAGGGCAATGACTGGATCGACGGCGGGGCCGGGAATGACAGCCTGGACGGCGGCAACGGCAATGACACCCTCTATGGCGGCGATGGGCACGACCTGATCCTGGGCGGCGGCGGTCACGACCGCATCACCGACATGCTGGGCAACGGCGTGCTTTGGGGTGGCGACGGCAACGACCTGATGCAGTCCGGCGCCGGCAACGACCGGCTGCATGGCGGGCCGGGCAACGACACGCTGATCGCCGGCGCCGGTTTCGACTATCTGCTGGGCGGGCTCGGCAATGACAGCCTGAACGGCGGCGGCGGCTTCGACACGCTGATCGGCGCCGAGGGTGACGACCGCATGGATGGCGGCGACGGCATCGACAACCTCGACGGCGGCACGGGCAACGACACCCTGGCCGGCGGCGACGGCCATGACGTGCTGAACGGCGCCGAGGGCAATGACGCGCTGCATGGCGGGACCGGCCATGACACGCTTTACGGCATGGCCGGCGCCGACCTGATGAATGGCAATCAGGATCACGACCTGATGTTCGGCGGTGCCGACAACGACACGATGCTGGGCGGCTTCGGCAACGATGTCATGCAGGGCGAGTCGGGCGACGATTCGCTGGACGGCGGGCCGGAGAACGACACGCTGTCCGGCGGGGCCGGCAACGACGTGATTCTGGGCGGCGGCGGGCACGATGTCATCGACGGCGGCAGCGGCAACGACCTGCTTTACGGCGGCAGCGGCCACGACCTGATCCTGGGCGGCGAGGGCGACGACCTGATCCATGCCGAGACCGGCAACAACACCGTGCAGGGCGGCGCGGGCAGCGACGCGATCCTTGGCGATGCCGGGGCGGATTGGCTGCAAGGCGACGACGGTCGCGACACGATCCAGGGCCTTGCCGGGGGCGATACGCTGCTGGGCGGGGCCGATGACGATCTGCTGGATGGCGGCGACGGCGATGATCTTCTGGACGGCGGCCAAGGCAATGACAACCTGATCGGCGGGCTTGGCGGCGATCGCCTGGCCGGCGCGGCCGGGGACGACACCGTGACCGGCGGCCTGGGCAACGACCTGCTCGAAGGGGGCGAGGGCGCCGACCGGCTGGAAGGCGGGCGCGGCTTCGACACGCTGACCGGCGGCGCCGGCGCCGATGTCTTCGTCTTCGCCGATGCCGGCGACCTGGATGGTTGCAGCGATGCGATCACGGATTTCCGCGCCGGCGAGGACCGGATCGACCTGTCTGGCCTCGGCCTCGTCTTCATCGGCGGGACCGCCTTTTCGGCCAATGGCAGCGGGCAGGTGCGCCTGGACTGGACGCAGCCCGATGCGCATCGGCTTCTGGTCGACCGGGACGGCGACGGCCGCACCGACCTGACCATCGACCTGGGCGCGCTGGCGACGCTGAACGCGTCGGATCTGCTGCTCTAGCGCTCCAGCAGGTTGCGATAGGTACGCTCCAGCAGCATCAGCCCCAGGACCAGCAGCACCAGCGAGACGGCGATCACCAGCTCCTGGTTGATATAGCTGCCCTGATAGGTCGGGTAGAGGCCCCGGCGCATCAGGCCGATGCAATGGATCAGCGGGTTGTACCACAGGATGTTCTGGGCCTGGCTCGGCATCAGGTCATAGGTGAAGAAGATGCCCGACATCAGGAAAAGCGGCCGGGTGATGATCTGCCAGACCCGCTCCCAGATCGGGAAGGCGGTCATCAGGTAGCAGTTCATCGTGCCCACCCCGACCGCCAGCAGGGTGATCAGCAGCAGCGCCTCGAAGACCGAGGCCAGGTTCACCACCACCGGCAACTGGTAGATCACATAGATGCCGGTGATCACGATGGCGATCACCGCGATATGCGTCAGCGCGTTCAGCAGCACCCGGGCGATCATCGCGTCGATGAAGGTGACGCTGGGATAGGCCAGGAACGGCCGCGAGAAGCGGATCGAGGTGGCGACCTTGTTCGTCAGGTCGTTGAACATGGCAAAGGGCAGGAAGCCGGTCGCGTAGAACAGCGGGAAGTTGGTGCCCAGCCCCGGCGTCTGCAGCGCCAGGCTGAAGATCACCGACAGCAGCGTCACCCCCAGCACCGGCTCGAGCACCGCCCAGATATAGCCGCCGGCCGACCGGCCATAGGTCGTCGCCATCTCGCGCAGCATCAGCGCGAAGATGATGCGCACCATGCGAAAACGCGGCCCGTGGCGATACGGGCGCTGGGGACGACGGTTACCGGTGGAAATGTCGGACATGTGAACGCAAAAGCTGGTCTTGGCGAGCGGCAATATGTAACAACTGCACAGAAAAGGTAAACCAGCGAAAGCGCCACTGCTGTGACCACCCCCACCACCCCGGCCAGCGGCCAGACCGGCCAGCCGACCGCCCAACAGCAAGATCCCGCGCGTCCCGCCCCCAACCCGGCGCCGGCGGGCCCAGCCCAGCCCGGTCCGAACCGGCCGTTTCAGGCGCAGCCCGCGCCCGGCCCGCAGGCCCCGCGCCCGGCCGCGCCGCAGCAGCAGCCCCAGCCGCCGGGTCAGCAGCAACGGCCGCAACAGGCCCGTCCGCAGCAGGCGCAGCCGCATGCCCCCCGGCCCCAAGGGCCGGGGCAGCAGGGACAGGGACAACGGCCGGCGCCGGGCAATCACCAGCCGCCCGCGATGCGGCCGCAATCCCAACCGATCCCGGTGCGGCCGATGGGCCAGGCCGCGGCCCAGCCCGGCCCCCGGCAGATGCCGGCGGTGCCGCCGGCGGCGCTGCACCCCATCCGGCCACCGGTCGGCATCGCGCAACCGCGGCGCCGGCACTGGCTGCTGCTCGCCTCGTTCCTGGCGCTGGTGGTGCTGCCGACGGTGCTCTGGGCCTGGTATCTCTGGGCGCGGGCCAGCGACCAATATGTCTCGACCGTCGGCTTTTCGGTCCGCAAGGAGCAGTCGGTGCCCTCGATCGACCTGCTGGGCGGGCTCTCCTCGTTCGCGGGCGGCGGCGGCGGCGGCGCCTCGGATACCGACATCCTTTACGAATATATCCGCAGCCAGGACATGGTCGAGAAGATCGACGCCGAGCTTGACCTGCGCACACGCTTCTCGCGCGACTGGCCGCATGATTTCGTCTTTGCCTTCGATCCCGAGGGGCATGTCGAGGATCTGACCGATTACTGGCAACGCCAGGTCAAGGTGCTTTACGACAGCTCGACCGCGCTGATCACGCTGAATGTCAGCGCCTTCAGCCCCGAGGATGCCCAGCAGATCGCCGCCGCGGTGTTCAAGCAAAGCTCGGACAAGATCAACGAGCTTTCCGCCATCGCCCAGGAGGACGCGACGCGGCTGGCCAAGCTGGAGCTGGACAAGACCCGCGACGAGCTGACCGTGACCCGCCAGGCCATGACCGCCTTTCGCATGAAGTCGCAGATCGTCGATCCCGAGGCGGATCTGGCCGGGCAGATGGGCGTGCTGAGCGGCCTGCAGGCGCAGCTGGCCGAGGTGCTGGTCGCGCATGACCTGCTGATCGAAAACGCCCAGCCCACCGATCACCGCGTCACCCAGTCGCAGCAGAAGATCGACGCCCTGCGCCGCCTCATCGACGCCGAGCGCAGCAAGTTCGGCGCCGAGGGCCAGGGCCCGGCGGGCGAGAGCTATGCCCAGCTCATGGCCGAATACGAAAAGCTGGCGGTGGACCGCGAATTCGCCGAGGGCGCCTATCGCACCGCCCGCATCGCCTATGAGACCGCCCTGGCCGAGGCGCAGCGCCAGTCGCGCTATCTCGCCGCGCATATCGAGCCCAAGGTGGCGCAAAGCTCGACCGAGCCGAACCGGACCTGGCTGCTGCTGATGGTCGCAGGCATGCTGTTGGCCGGCTGGTCCATTCTTGTCCTGATCTATTACAGCATCCGCGACCGCGGCTGAGCGATGATCTGGCTGGAGAATCTGACCAAGGCTTACCGGCTGAAGGGCCGGCAGACCGTGGTGGCCGACAACATCAACGCGGTGTTCCCCACCGGCGTCTCGGTCGCGCTGCTGGGCCGCAACGGGGCCGGCAAGTCGACGCTGCTGCGCATGATTGCCGGCACCGTCTCGCCCAGTTCGGGGCGGGTGCTGTCGGATGGCACCATCTCATGGCCGGTCGGCTTCATGGGCAGTTTCCATGGCGAGCTGACCGGGGCACAGAACGTGCGCTTCGTCGCCCGGATCTATGGCGTCGACACCGACGAGCTGGTCGATTATGTCGCGGATTTCGCCGAGCTCGGCCAGCATTACCACCAGCCCTTCGCCAGCTATTCCTCGGGCATGCGTTCGCGGCTGGCGATGGGGACCAGCATGGGCATCCATTTCGACACCTATCTGGTCGACGAGGTGACCAGTGTCGGCGACGCGGATTTCCGCGCCAAGTCGCAGCGCGTGTTCAACGAGCGGATGGAGACCTCGGGGGCCATCGTGGTCAGCCACTCGATGCCGATGATCCGCAACATGTGCCAGATGGGCGCGGTTCTGGATCGCGGCCATCTGACGGTCTTCGAGAATCTCAACGAGGCCATCGCCTATCACGAGGCCATCCTGCGCGTCCCGCCCGCGGTGCCCGGCGACTAGGCCGGCCCGGCCAGCAGCGCCTCGATCTCGGCGCGCTTCGCCGCCACCAGCCCGGCATCGCCGCGCGATTCGACGTTCAGCCGCACCACCGGCTCGGTGTTCGAGCGGCGCAGGTTGAAGCGCCAGTCCGGAAGTTCCAGGCTGATGCCGTCGGTTTCGTCGCGGCGGATCGCCTGCGGCGCGAAATGCGCCACCACCCGGTCGATGGCCGCGCCGGGATCGTCAAGGCGGAAGTTGATCTCGCCCGAGGACGGGAAGGCGCGCATCCGCTCGGCCAGCAGTTCGCCCAGTCCGACGCCCTTGCGACTGACCAGCTCGACCACCAGCAGCCAGGGCACCATGCCGCTGTCGGCGAAATGGAAGTCGCGGAAATAATGATGCGCCGACATCTCGCCGCCATAGATCGCCCCCGATTCGCGCATGGCGCGCTTGACGAAGGCGTGGCCGGTGCGGGCCTGCACCGCCCGGCCGCCGGCGCTGGCGATCATGTCGCGGGTGTTCAGCACCACGCGCGGGTCATGCACGATCTTTTCGCCCGGGTGCTTTTCCAGGAAGGCCGCGGCCAGCAGGCCCACGACATATTCGCCGGGGATGAACCTCCCCTGCGCATCGAAGAAGAAGCAGCGGTCGAAATCGCCGTCCCAGGCCACGCCCAGGTCGGCGCCATGATCGCGCACCGCCTCTGCGGTCATCGGCTGGTTTTCCGGCAGCAGCGGATTGGGGATGCCGTTCGGGAAGGCCGGGTCGGGCTGGTGGTTGATGCGGATGAAGCGCAGGGGCGCACCGCGCCGCTCAAGCTCGGCCGCGATGGCGTCGAAGGTCGGGCCGGCGGTACCGTTGCCGGCATTGACCAGCACGGTCAGCGGGCGCAGCGCCGCCACGTCGATGAAATCGGCCAGGGCCCGGGCATAGATCGCCCGCGCCTCGGGGAAGTCCCGCGTCTCGCCCCGGCGCTCGGGCTCGGGGAACGCGCCCGATTGCGCCAGCGCCGCCAGGGTCGCGAAATCCCCTTCGGGATCCAGCGGTGCGGCGCCGCGGCCGACCAGCTTCATGCCGTTATAGTCGATCGGGTTGTGCGAGGCCGTCACCTCGATGCCGCCATCGGCGCCGAAATGCGCGGTGGCGAAATACATCTCCTCGGTGCCGGCCAGGCCGAGGTCGCGGACATCGGCGCCGGCATCGTTCAGTCCCCGGATCAGCGCCGCCGCCAGTTCCGGCGAGGTGGCGCGCGAATCGCGGCCCACGATCACCTGCCGCGCGCCCAAGACCTGCGCGAAGGCGCGGCCGATGCGATAGGCGACATCCTCGTCCAGTTCCGAGCCCAGCCGGCCGCGCACGTCATAGGCCTTGAAGCAGTCGATCCGCCGCGCGGGCATCGTCACCATGGCATGTCCCCCTTTGTGCTGCCCCCCTCGCTACACCAGCCGTCCGGCGATGGGAATAATGCGTCAGGATCGCTGGATGGTCGGGCCTCCGCCAAAGGGCGGAGGTGACGCGGCCCGCCACCCACGCTAGACGGGACAAAACAAGGAGGTTCCGATGGATACCAAGGCCCTGATCGCCGCCTATTACGACGCCTTCAACGCCGGCCGCACCGACGAGATGCTGGGCTATCTGCATGACGAAGTGGAACATCACGTCAACGAGGGCGGCATCCGTCGCGGCAAGGACACGTTCGCCGAGTTCAACGCCCACATGACCCGCAGCTACCGCGAGGAGCTGACCGACATGGTGATCTTCGCCAACGAGGCCGGCGACCGGGCGGCGGCGGAATTCGTGGTCAACGGCACCTATCTGGCCACCGACGAGGGCCTGCCCGAGGCGAAGGGCCAGAAATACGTCCTGCCCGCCGGCGCCTTCTTCACCATTCGGGACGGCAAGATCGCGCGGGTGACGACCTATTACAACCTCACCGACTGGACGCGTCAGGTTTCGGCGTGATCCGCACCGAAAGCCTGACCGGGGATGCCGTGGCAACCGTGCTGGACGACCTGGCACGGCTGCGCATCGCGGTGTTCCGCGACTGGCCCTATCTCTATGACGGCGATCTGGAATACGAACGGAACTACCTGCGCGCCTACCAGTCGCCCGGCGCGGTGGTGATCGCGGCCTGGGACGGCGACCGCATGGTCGGCGCCTCGACCGGGGCGCCGATGGAGGATCACGCGGACGATTTCGCCGCCGCCTTCGCCGGCCGGCCCGAGCGGCTGGACGAGATCTTCTATTGCGCGGAATCGGTGCTGCTGCCCGAATATCGCGGCCACGGCCTGGGCCATGCCTTCTTCGACGGGCGCGAGGCGCAGGGCCGCGCCCTTGGCCGCCGCTACAGCGCCTTCTGCCGCGTGGTCCGGCCCGAGGATCACCCGCTGCACCCGCAGGATTATCGCCCGCTGGACGGGTTCTGGCGCAAGCGCGGCTATGCCCCCCTGCCCGGCGTGGTCGCGGAATTCGAATGGAAGGACATCGGCGATGACCGACCCTCGCGCAAACCGCTGCAATTCTGGATGAAAACCCTGTGACCCGGACCGTCAAGATCGCCGCCGCCGCCTATCCCTTCGACTGGCTTCGGGATTTCGACGCCTATCGCGCCAAGATCACCCGCTGGGTCGGGGACGCCGCCGATTGCGACCTGCTGGTCTTTCCCGAATATGGCGCGATGGAGCTGGCCTCGCTGGGCGGGCCCGAGGTGGCCGGCGATCTCGAGGCGTCGCTGCACGAGGTCGCCCGGCACGAAGCGGCGCGCGACGCGCTGCATGCCGCGCTGGCGGCGCAGCATGGGCTGCATATCCTGGCCGCCTCGGCGCCCTGTTTCGATGGGCCGCGCCCGGTCAACCGCGCGGTGCTGTTCGGGCCCGGGGGGCGGATCGGCCATCAGGACAAGCAGGTGATGACCCGCTTCGAGCGCGAGGATTGGGACGTGGTCGGCGCGCCGGGTCTGCGGGTGTTCGACACCCCCGTCGGACGGCTGGGCGTGCTGATCTGCTATGACAGCGAGTTTCCGCTGCTGGGCCGGGCGCTGGCCGAGGCCGGGGTCGAGGTGATGCTGGTGCCTTCCTGCACCGACACGGTGGCGGGGTTCAATCGGGTGCGCATCGGCGCCATGGCCCGGGCGCTGGAGAGCCAATGCGTCGTCGTGCAGGCGCCGACGGTGGGCGACGTGGATTGGAACCCGGCCATCGACGAGAACCGGGGCGCCGCCGCGATCTATGCGCCGGCGGACGGGCTGTGGCCGGAAAGCGGCGTGGTGGCCGAGGGGGCGATGGACGTGCCCGGCTGGGTCAAGGCAAACGTGGACCTGGACCGGGTGGCGGAAAGCCGGCGGGACGGGCGGGTGCTGCCCTTTGCGCATTGGCCGGAAAGCGCGGCGGTGCGGGTGGTGGAGTAACCCGCCGACCGCCGTCAGCCGGATGATGCGGCGGCAAAGACCGCACGCTGGGCATCGTAGGCCCGCTGGAAGGCCGGCCGCGCCTCGCCGCGCGCGACATAGGCAGCCAGGTTCGGATGGGCCTCCAGCAGATCCAGGCCGTTCAACCGGCGCAGCACCGTCACCATCAGCAGATCGCCGGCGCTGAAAGCGCCGTCCAGCCAATCGGCATCGCCGAGATGGCGGGAAAGGTCGGCAAGACGGTCGCGGATACTGGCCTCGAGGCTCTGCAACCGGTGACCGTACCAAGGCTTGTCGCGGTCGAGGATCTTGAGCAGGGGGTGATCGAAGATCGGCGGCTCTACCGTGTCGAGCGCCGCGAACATCCACATGATCGCCCGCGCCCGGGCATTGGCATCGCCCGGCAGCAGACCGGAATGGCGCTCGGCGATGGCGAGCACGATCGCACCGGACTCGAACAGGACCAGATCGCCCTCCTGATAGGTCGGGATCTGCCCGAATGGCTGCAGCGCGCGATGCGCGTCCCGCTTCATCGCCGCGAACGACAGCAGGCGGACTTCGTAGGGCTGGCCCACCTCCTCCAGCGCCCAGCGGACCCGCATGTCGCGCGCCAATCCCCTGCCGCCATCAGGCGAGTTTTCAAAGGCGGTAATGGTGATGGTCATCGTCCTTCTCCCTGGCTTTGTCTGTCCCAAGGACGTCTGGCCAGGCGGGAATCCGACAATGCGTCCCCGAAATAATGCCGGCAGGCGATCCGGCTTGGGCGGATTTTCCGCAGCAGGGCAGCCCCGACCAGAGGCGACCGCCTATTGCGCCGGTCCCGTCGCCGGCTCGTCCGGCACCGCCGCCTCGGGCGGCGCGGCGCCCTCGGGTTCCGCGCCCTCGTCGGGCACGGCCAGCCGGTTGTCCTCCCACTCGCCCGAGGCGACCTGACCGGTGGCATAGCGCATCACCCCCGCCCCCTGCCGCTTTCCGGCGATGAAATGGCCGGTATAGACATCGCCATTGGCATAGGTCGCGACGCCCTCGCCGTCGATCTCGCCTTCCTTCCAGCTGCCCTCGTAGCGGAAGCCGTCCGGCGCGATCAGCCGGCCCTTGCCATGGCGCAGCCCGTCCACGAAGGAACCGTCATAGGTGGTGCCATCGGGATAGGTCGCCTGCCCCTGCCCGTGCCGCTGGCCGTCGCGCCAGGCGCCGTTATAGACATAGCCGTCGGGATAGGTCATCCGGCCCTGCCCCTCGTTGCGGCCGCGCTTGAAGCCGCCCTCGTAGACCAGGCCGTTGGCGTATTTGGCGACGCCCTGCCCCTCGATCACGCCCGCGACCCAGTCGCCGTCATAGCTGGCGCCGTCCGGATAGGTGATGAGCCCGCGGCCATGCGGCAGGTCGGCCAGCAGCGCCCCCTCATAGACCGAGCCGTCGGGATAGGTGATGCGGCCCAGCCCCTCCATCCGCCCCTCGACCCAGTCGCCGGTATAGACATAGCCGTCGGTGCCGGTGAAGGTGCCCGTCCCCCAGCGCTTATCGGCGCGGAAATCGCCCTCGTAGCGGTCGCCGTTGGCATAGGTCGCCACGCCCTTGCCCTCGCGCTTGCCATTGGCGAAGCGGCCCTCGTAGCTGTCACCCGAGGGCTGGGTCAGCTTGCCCTGCCCGGCCATCTGGCCGGCCGACCAGCTGCCTTCGTATTTCAGGCCATCCGCCATGGTCAGCTTGCCCTCGCCGGAGCGCTGGTTCGCCTTCATCTCGCCTTCATAGCCGGCACCGTCGGGATAGGTGATCTTGCCGAAACCTTGCTTGACGCCGGCCTTCCAGTCGCCCTCGTAGCGATAGCCGTTGGGTTGGGTCAGCACGCCCTTGCCGTCGTGCAGCGCGTTCAGGAAGCCGCCCTCGTAGACCGAGCCATTGGCGTAATGCGCCACGCCTTGGCCAGTGATCTGGCCATCCAGCCAGTCGCCCTCGTAGCTGCCGCCATCGGCATAGGTGATCTTGCCCTTGCCATGCGGCTTGCCGCGGGCAAAGGCGCCCTCGTAGACCGAGCCGTTGGGGAATTTCGCCGTGCCCTGGCCCAGGATCTCGCCCTCGACCCAGTCGCCGGTATATTCGTAGCCCGAGGGCAGCGCGTAGGTGCCCCGCCCGTGCTGCTTGCCGTTGCGGAAGGTTCCCTCATAGACGCCGCCGTCGTCATATTGCTTGGTGATGACCGCCTGTGCGCCGGCCATGCCCGCGCCGGCCAGGATCACCGCGCAGGCGACAAGGGCTGCCTTCATGGATGCTGCACTCCGCCTCGTTGCTGCTTTTGGCATCGGTTTATCGCAAGGGGCGTGCCGGCGCAAAGCCCGACTTTTCCTTTGCCGCGCGCTGACCTATCAACGGGGCGAGACCCGGGTAAAGGAAGCGCCATGACCGACACGTTCCGCATCACCCTTGGACAGCTGAACCCGACCGTGGGCGACCTGCCCGGCAATGCCGCCAAGGCGCGCGAGGCCTGGGCCGCGGCACGCGAGGCCGGCGCCAACCTGCTGGCCCTGCCCGAGATGTTCATCACCGGCTACCAGACCCAGGACCTGGTGCTGAAGCCCGGCTTCACCCAGGAAGCCATGGCCCGCATCGTCGATCTGGCGCGGGACTGCGTGGACGGCCCCGCCATCGGCATCGGCGGCCCTTATGCCGAGGAAGACCGGCTTTACAACGCCTATTGGATCCTTCGCGGCGGCAAGGTGGTGGCGCGGGTGCTGAAGCACGAACTGCCGCACAAGCAGCTTTTCGACGAATGGCGGCTGTTCAATGTCGGGCCGATCTCGGGCCCCTACAGTCTGGACGGGCTGCGCATCGGCAGCCCGGTCTGCGAGGACGCCTGGTGGCCCGAGGTCTGCGAAACCCTGGCCGAGACCGGGGCCGAAATCCTGCTGGTCCCGAACGGCAGCCCCTATCACCGCAACAAGCTGGACCTGCGCATGGGCCACATGGTCGCCCGGGTGGTCGAGACCGATCTGCCGCTGATCTACCTGAACTCGGTCGGCGGGCAGGACGACCAGGTCTATGACGGCGGCAGCTTCGTGCTGAACCCGGGCGAGGACGGCGGCGCGGTCAAGGTCATGCAGCTTGCCCCCTTCGACGAGATGCTGGCCCATGTCGATTTCACCCGCACGCCGCAGGGCTGGCGGGCGGTGCCGGGCCGCATGGACCATCAGCCCGACGAGTGGGAGCAGGACTACCGCGCCATGATGGAGGGCTTGCGCGACTACATGCGCAAGTCCGGGTTCCGCAAGGCGGTGCTGGGCCTGTCGGGCGGCATCGACTCGGCGCTGGTCGCCACCATCGCCAGCGACGCCATCGGCCCCGAGAACCTGCGCTGCGTCATGCTGCCCAGCGAATACACCTCGCAGGCCAGCCTCGAGGATGCCGCCGATTGCGCCGGGCGGCTGGGCACCCGGCTGGATACCGTGCAGATCGAAGGTGCCCGCGACGCGGTGGAGAATGCCCTGGCGCATCTGATGGAAGGCACCCAGCCCGACATCACCGAGGAAAACATCCAGTCCCGGCTGCGCGGCGTGATGCTGATGGCGCTGTCGAACAAGTTCGGCGAGCTGCTGCTGACCACCGGCAACAAGTCCGAGGTCGCGGTCGGCTATGCCACGATCTATGGCGACATGGCCGGCGGCTACAACCCGATCAAGGATCTTTACAAGACCCGCGTTTTCGAGACCTGCCGCTGGCGCAACCGGAACCATCGCGACTGGATGCAGGGCCCGGCGGGCGAGGTGATCCCGCCGCAGATCATCTCGAAACCGCCCTCGGCCGAGCTGCGGCCGAACCAGAAGGACCAGGACAGCCTGCCGCCCTATGAGGTGCTGGACGCAATCCTGGAAGGGCTGGTCGAGAAGGACCTGGCGCTGAAGGATCTGGTCGCGCAAGGCTTCGAGCCCGAAACGGTCAAAAAGGTCGAGACCCTGCTTTATGGCAGCGAATGGAAGCGTTACCAGGCAGCGCCCGGGCCGCGCATCTCGACCAAGGCTTTCTGGCTGGACCGGCGCTACCCGCTGGTCAACCGCTGGCGCGATCGGATTTGACCAACGGCATGATCGTGACCCTACGTCACGATCATGCCGCCCCTTCCGGTTCCCGCATCGCGGATTCTGTGCAACTCATTGAAATTCTTGCGATGCTATGCGCAGATGAGCGGAAACCTGCCCATTTCGACAGGTTAATAAAAGTCGAATCATCCTTTAGCTAACGGGTAGAGACGCGCGGTTTTGTTTTTCCGCCCTGTCTCCTCCATGCGGCGATCGGCACTGCCGATCCGGCATGGCGCAGTGGTTGAATGTGTTTTGTGCCCTCATCTGCGGGGGTTTGTTAGCGATTAGGGTCTGCCATGCCGACAACGACGTCGATCCGTGTCATCTATCTTGGAACGCATCGGGATCTGGATCCCGACGAATTCAGCACCGGCGCCGAGAACGCCTCGGAGCTGGTGGGATCCACCTTCGGCAGCGCCGATCAGCCGCTGGCGCGCGAGATCAATACTATCACACTGCATGACGGCAACGACGACAACGCCATTTCTTTCAACAATCTATGGGGCTCGCCCCCGAACGAATACGGCGTCCATAACGGCGTGAGCCATTACGCCGATACCGGGATCATCTATCGCGGCACCGTAACCTATGCCGACGGCACCAGCGCCAGCGATGTGCAGCTGCGCGTCCTGCAGGACACCGGCGGCAGCCTGGTGCTGCTGCCGCCGCCCGCCTCGGCCACCCAGGCCGAGATCGACGGCGTCACCAGCAAGGCGATCCAATCGATTACCCTGACCAGCTATGAGCGCAGCGATTTCAACAGCATAGACACCTCGCGCTACGGGCTTGAGGATGCTCCGGCTTTCGTCTGCTTCCGCCACGGCACGCTGATCCTGACCGAGCGCGGCGAGGTGCCGGTCGAGGATCTGCGGGTCGGCGACATGATCGTCACCCGCGACCACGGCACGCAGCCGCTGCGCTGGATCGGCTCGAAACAGATCGACGGCGCGTTGCTGCGGGCCTTCGAGAAGCTGCGCCCGGTGCGCATCCGCGCCGGCGCGCTTGGCCCGGACCTGCCCAGTCGCGACCTTTACGTCTCGCAGCAGCACCGCATCCTGGTCAGTTCGAAGATCGCCGAGCGGGTCTGCGGCACGGCCGAGGTTCTGGTCGCCGCCAAGCATCTGACCGACATCGACGGCATCGAACTGGTCGAGGATTGCGAGGCGCTGACCTATTATCACCTGCTGTTCGACCGGCACGAGATCCTGTGCTCGGAAGGGGCGCAGACCGAATCGCTGTTCACCGGCGCCGAAGCGCTGAAAGCGGTCTCGCCTGCCGCCCGCGCCGAAATCCTGGCGCTGTTCCCCGAACTGCTGTCGGAAACCTGCGCGCGGGAACCTGCGCGCAGGATCGGCAACGGTCGCGAGGGACGGCAGCTCGCCAAGCGCCATGCTGCCAACCGCCGCGAGCTGCAACCGGCGCTTTCGCGCTGACACCCAAGGCCCCGGACCACCACATGCCGGGGCCTGCCCATTTCCCGGTCTAGACCACCACGTCCATGCGCTGCTGGCGGCCGACGCCGAAGATGCGCTTGTAACGCTCGATCTCGTCCTGCGGCCCAGTGGCCTTTTCGGGATTGTCGGACAGCTTGACGGTCGGCCGCCCCTCGGCCGCCACCGCCTTGCAGACCAGCGAGAACGGCGCCAGCCCGTCGCCCGGCACCAGCCCGCGGAAATCGTTGGTCAGCAGCGTGCCCCAGCCGAAACTGACCTTCACCCTGCCGTGGAAGCGCTGGAACAGCGCCTTGATCCGGTCCACGTCCAGCCCGTCCGAGAAGATGATCAGCTTGTTGCGCGGATCCTCGCCGCGGTCCTGCCACCAGCGGATCGCCGTCTCGGCCCCTTCGGCCGGGTCGCCGCTGTCGACGCGGATGCCGGTCCAGCCGGCCAGCCAGTCCGGCGCGTGCTCGAGGAAGCCCTTGGTGCCATAGGTGTCGGGCAGGATGATGCGCAGCATCCCGTCATGTTCTTCATGCCAGTCGGCCAGCACGCGATAGGGCGCCTGGCGCAATTCCTCGTCGCTGTCGGCCAGCGCGGCATAGACCATCGGCAGTTCGTGGGCATTGGTGCCGATGGCCTCGATGTCGCGGCGCATGGCGATCAGGCAGTTCGAGGTGCCGATGAAGCGCTGGTCGCCCAGCCCCTCGACCATGGCCTGCACGCACCAGTCCTGCCACAGGAAGCTGTGCCGCCGTCGGGTGCCGAAATCGGCGATGCGCAGGTCGGGGCCGAGCTTGCGCAATTCCTCGATCTTTTCCCATAGCCGGGCCATGGCGCGGGCATAAAGCACCTGCAGCTCGAACCGACCCATGTCCTTGAGCACGGAGCGCGAGCGCAGCTCCATGATGATGGCCAGCGCCGGGATCTCCCACAGCATGACCTCGGGCCAGCGGCCCTCGAAGGTCAACTCGTACTGGCCGTCGCGCTTTTCCAGATGATAGGCCGGCAGGCGCAGGTTTTCCAGGAACTCCATGAAATCCGGGCGGAACATCTGCCGCTTGCCATAGAAGGTATTGCCGCGCAGCCAGGTGCTTTCGCCCCGCGTCAGCGACAGGCCGCGCACATGATCCAGTTGCTCGCGCAGCTCGCCCTCGTCGATCAGCTCGGCCAGGCGGATGCGGCTGGTGCGGTTGATCAGGCTGAAGGTGACTTGCGTGTCGGGCCGGTTGCGAAACACCGACTGGCACATCAGCAGCTTGTAGAAATCGTCGTCGATCAACGAGCGGACGATCGGGTCGATCTTCCATTTATGGTTATAGACGCGGGTGGCGATATCGACCGTCGGGATCATCATGCCAATGTCACCCCCGCGTTGCGCATGCCGTCGCGGGCCGCCTCGCGCGAGCCGTGCAGGTCGATGGCGCGGGTGGCGCCCTCGATCACCGTGGCGGAAAAGCCCAGCTTCGCCGCGTCGATGGCCGACCAGGCGACGCAGAAATCATGCGCAAGGCCGACGAAGGTCAGATCGTCCAGCCCACGTTCGCGCAGGTAGCCGGCAAGGCCGGTGGGCGTGCGGCGGTCGTTCTCGAAAAACGCCGAATAGCTGTCGATCTGCGGGCGGAAACCCTTGCGGATGACCAGATCGGCGCAATCCACGGCCAGCGTCGGATGGAACCCCGCCCCCACCGATCCGATCACGCAATGCGCCGGCCACAGCACCTGCGGGCCATAGGGCATCTCGACCTGCGAAAATGCGGCGATGCCGGGGTGGTTGTCGGCAAAGCTGGCATGGTCGTGCGGATGCCAGTCTTGGGTCAGCACCACGGCATCGTAATCCGCCATCAGGTCGTTGATCGGCGCCACGATCTCGTCTCCGCCGGCCACGGCAAGCCGCCCCCCCGGACAGAAATCCAGCTGCATGTCGATGACGATCAGGGCTTTTGCCACGGCGCCTCTCCTGTTTTCCCAAGGAAATTGGTAGGCGCAGGCGGCCGAGGCGTCAATGCGGCAACTTGATTGCACCTCTGCGCGGCGCTATGGCCAGCCCATGCTGATCGTCGCCGCGCTTTACCATTTCACCCGCTTTCCCGACCCCGAGACGCTGAAGGCGCCGCTGGCGAAATGCGCCTGCGCGCAGGGGGTCAAGGGCACGCTGCTGCTGGCGCCCGAGGGCATCAACGGCACCATCGCCGGCACGCGCCAGGGTGTCGACGCGGTGCTGGCGCATATCCGCGCCCTGCCCGGCTGCGCGGCGCTGGAGTGGAAGGAAAGCCCCGCCGAGACCATGCCCTTCGGCCGCATGAAGGTGCGGCTGAAGCGCGAGATCGTCACCATGGGCCAGCCCGAGGTCGATCCGCTGGCCGCGGTGGGCCGGTATGTCGCGCCGCAGGACTGGAACGCGCTGATCAGCGCCCCCGACGTGGCGGTGATCGACACCCGCAACGATTACGAGGTCGAGATCGGCAGCTTCGCCGGCGCCGTCGATCCCGGCACAAGCAGCTTTCGCGACTTCCCGGCCTGGTGGCGCGCGAACCGCGACCGTTTCGCGGGCAAGCGCATCGCCATGTTCTGCACCGGCGGTATCCGCTGCGAGAAATCCACGAATTTTCTGCTGGGCGAGGGCGTGCCCGAGGTATTTCACCTGAAAGGCGGCATCCTGAAATACCTTGAGGAGATGCCCGAAGAGAGCAGTCTCTGGCGCGGCGAATGCTTCGTCTTCGACAAGCGGGTCAGCCTGGGCCACGGGCTGCGCCAGGGCCGCCATGCGCTTTGCCATGCCTGCCGCCGGCCCCTGGCGCCCGAGGATCGCGACCGCCCGGAATACGAGGAAGGCGTCAGCTGCCACCGCTGCGCCGGCGAATATGCCGAGGCCGACCGGGCCCGATTCCGCGAACGCCAGCGACAGGCCGCACGGGGGGAGTGTTTCGGCGACGTTCGGGACTGACGGCGCGGCAGCATTCGTTGATCGTAGCAACGATCTGAAAAACAACAGGTTTGCCCGATCACGCCTGTTCAAGACCGCTTGAGCGGTTAAGCCGTTCATCCCTTTGCATTTCCCCTGTCACGGCAGAGGGCGCCGGTCACCGGCTGACACTTGTCCGTGCTGCGGTGCCGCAAAAGCTTCCATCCGGCGGTTGGGATGTTAGGCATTGGGCCCGAGTGATCTGGGCCGCACCGGCCCGCAAGAAATGGAGAACTCACAATGAAAGCAATTGGTTACGCAACCCTCGTCTCGCTGATCGCGGGCGGTGCCTATGCCGGCGGCTATGTCGCCCCGGTGGTCGAGCAGCCGGTCGTCGCCCCGATCGAGCCGATGACGATCGAGCCGAGCAACTGGAACGGCTTCTATGCCGGTCTGCAATACGGCAAGGGCAGCGGCGATCTGGGCAACCGCGGCACGCAGCCGGATTTCGGCGATTTCGACGCCTATGGTGTGCATGCCGGCTATCAGCGCGGCTTCGGCAAGTTCGTGCTGGGCGGCGAGCTGGACTACAACAAGCTCTCGCCGGACGAAGAAGCCTATAGCGACGGCGACATGACCCGGCTGCGGCTGCGGGCGGGCTATGACATGGGCAAGTTCCTGCCCTATGCCACGCTGGGCGCGGCCAAGCTGGACACCGACGAATTCTCGGATACCGGCCTGACCTATGGCCTGGGCGTCGACTACAAGGTCGCCGAGCACTTCACCGTCGGCGCGGAATATACCCGCAACGATTTCAAGGATGTGCTGCAGGACAGCGCCGGCGTGGACGGCAACGACCTGGATATGGACATGGTGCAGATCCGCGCGTCCTACAAGTTCTGACTTATGACGGGCGCCCCGTGGCCGGGGCGCCCGCCTGCCTATTTCACCTGCCCCAACCGGCCTGCCGCGATGGCGGCCATGTTCAGGATGTCGTTCACCGTCGAGCCGGTCGAGCAGATCTGGATCGGCTGCGGCACCCCGGTCAGGATCGGGCCGATCACCGTCGCCCCCGCCATCTCCTGCAAGAGCTTCACCGAGATCGAGGCCGAGTGCCGCGCCGGCACCACCAGCACATTGGCCGGCCCCTTCAGCCGCGAGAACGGGTATTTCGCCGCCTGCGACGGGTTCAGCGCCACGTCGACGGTCATCTCGCCCTCGTATTCGAAATCGACGCGGCGGGCATCCAGCACCTCGGTGGCATGGGCCATCTTCACCGCCCGCTCGCTGACCGGATAGCCGAAGTTCGAGAAGGACAGGAAGGCGACCTTCGGTTCCAGCCCCAGCCCGCGTGCGACATGGGCGCCGCGGGTGGCGATGTCGGCCAGGTCCTCGGCCTCGGGCCATTCATGCACCAGCGTATCGCCCATCAGGATGATGCGGCCGTTATGCAGCACCGCGGTGATGCCCACGGCGCCGTCGGCGGGGGTCACGTCGAAGACCATGCCGATCTGCGACAGCACATGCGCGTTCTTGCGCGTCGCCCCGGTCACCAGCCCGTCGCCATGGCCATGCGCCAGCATCAGCGAGGCAAAGACATGCCGGTCGCGATTGGCCAGCTTGACCGCATCCTCGCGGTCATAGCCCTTGCGCTGCAACCGGGCGTAAAGCGTCTCGTGATATTGCTCCAGATGCCGGGAATTGCCGGCATTGACCACCGAAATCTCGCGCGCCGCATCGCCCAGGCCGGCCGCCTCGAGCTTGTCCTTCACGTCGTTTTCGCGACCGACGACGATGGACTGGCCCATGCCGCCGCGCTGCCAGGCCACGGCGGCGCGCAGCACCCGCGGGTCGTCGCCCTCGGCAAAGATCATCCGGGCCTGGGCCTGCCGGGCGCGGGCATGGATGCCCTGCAGGATGGCGGCGGTCGGGTCCATGCGCGCCTTGAGCGACTGGACATAGCCTTCCATGTCGATGATCGGCCGGCGGGCGACGCCGGTATCCATGCCCGCCTTGGCGACCGCCGGCGGCACGACATGGATCAGCCGCGGGTCGAAGGGCGTCGGGATGATGTAATCGCGGCCGAATTGCAGCTTGCGGCCATAGGCGACGGCAACCTCGTCCGGCACATCCTCGCGCGCCAGTTCGGCCAGCGCCCGGGCGCAGGCGATCTTCATCTCGTCATTGATGGCACGGGCATGGATGTCCAGCGCGCCGCGGAACAGATAGGGAAAGCCCAGGACGTTATTGACCTGGTTCGGGTAGTCCGAGCGGCCGGTGGCGACGATGGCGTCGGGGCGCACCGCATGGGCCTCCTCGGGGGTGATCTCGGGATCGGGGTTGGCCATGGCGAAAATGACCGGATTTTCGGCCATGCTCTGCACCATGTCCTGCGTCACCGCGCCCTTGGCCGACACGCCCAGGAACACGTCGGCGCCCTTCATCGCCTCCTCCAGAGTCCGCGCCTCGGTCACGACGGCATGGGCGGATTTCCACTGGTTCATGCCCTCGCTGCGGCCCTGGTAGATCACGCCCTTGGTGTCGCACATGATGCAGTTCGCATGCCGCGCGCCCATGGATTTCAGCAGCTCCAGGCAGGCGATGCCGGCGGCGCCGGCGCCGTTCAGCACGATCTTCACGTCCTCGATCTTCTTGCCCGACAGCTCCAGCGCGTTGATCAGCCCGGCGGCGCAGATCACCGCCGTGCCGTGCTGGTCATCATGGAAGACCGGAATGTCCATGAGCTCCTTGAGCCGCTGCTCGATGATGAAGCATTCCGGCGCCTTGATGTCCTCAAGATTGATGCCGCCGAAGGTCGGGCCCATCAGCCGCACGGCGTTGATGATCTCGTCCGGGTCCTCGGTGTCCAGCTCGATGTCGATGGCGTTCACGTCGGCGAAGCGCTTGAACAGCACCGCCTTGCCCTCCATCACCGGCTTCGAGGCCAGCGCGCCCAGATTGCCAAGGCCGAGGATCGCGGTGCCGTTCGAGATCACCGCGACCATGTTGCCCTTGACGGTATAGTCATAGGCGGTCTCGGGCCGTTCGGCGATGGCCTCGACCGGAACGGCGACGCCGGGGGAATAGGCCAGCGACAGGTCGCGCTGCGTCGCCATCGGGGTCGAGGCGACGATGTCGTATTTGCCCGGACGGGGCTCCAGGTGATAGGCCAGAGCCTCTTCCCGCGTGATGCGGGACTTGCGCGGGGTATTGTCGTCGCTCATCCGGTTTCTCCTCGTGACGTGGCTTTATGCAATAGCCCCGGCACCAAAGAAACCGAAAGGGGAAAAATGTTTGAAGCTGACCTAGGAAAACAGCGCCCCCACAACCGCTTGGCGATGCGCGAACAGCACCGAGCCGGCAGCGCCCAGGGCAACCAGCGCGGCGATCAGGTCGTGGCGCGGGTCCCAGCAGCCATGCCGGCGCGCCAGCCAGACCGTCACCGGATAGCAGAAGATCTGCGACAGCGCTTGGCCGACCAGCAGCCCCGGCAGGCCGTAAAGGAAGGCGCCGCCCGCGACCAGGGTGAAATAGATTCCCGCCCGCGAGGATTGCATGATGAAGAAGCCCCGCGAATCCCCCGCCGCCAGCGCCGAATATTCATAGCTGATCGGGATGACCTGCAGCATCTGGATGCAGGCGATCGCCACCAGAATCCCGCCGGCGCTGGCATAGCGCGCATCATAAAGCAGGCCGACCAGCGGCGGCCCGGCCCAGGCCAGAACGATGGCGGCAAACAGCAGCAGCGCCGTCAGCCCGGCGCGGGTGCGCGCCAGCGTGCGGCGGTGATGCTCGTCCTCGGATGGCGGGTGTTCGCGATATAACGGGATGAACAGCCGTCCGCCGATCGAGGAGCCCAGCATCGCCGGCACCGTGGCCAGGAACAGGCCGATATTGTAGATGCCCAGTTGATGCAGGGTCAGCACCCGTCCCAGGATGATCCGGTCGCCCTGGAACAGCAGAAAGCCGCAGATGGTGCTGAAAAAGATCCATTTGCCGAACTTCATCACCTCGGCCCGCGCCTCGGGTTCAAGCCGGAAGCGGTTGCGGTGGCCGGGCAGGAACAGGCGGAACATCAAAAGCTGCGCAAAGGCGCCCAGCACATTGCCCCAGACCAGCGCCCAGACCGATTGCAGGATCAGCGCGGCGGCGATGGTGATCAGGATGCCGATCAGCTGGTTGCCAAGCTCGATCACCGTCAGCCGGCCGATCTGCAGATGGCGCGCCGCGGTGTCGATGCGCGTGGGCAGGAAGCCCCCGACGATCATCGAGGTGGCGGCCACCGGAAAGACCCAGCCGAACAGCGGCGAGTCGTAGAACACCGACAGCGGCCAGGCCATTGCCATGGCGGCCAGGAAGATCAGGAAGCCGCGGACGATCTTCAGCGTCCAGATCGTGTCGAGGAAATCCGGGTCGTCGCCGCGCTTGCTCTGCATGATCGACGGGCCGAAGCCCATGTCGCTGAACATGCTGAGCCCGATCAGGAAACTGGTCACCAGCGCCATCAGGCCGAAATCGTCGGGGCTGAGGATGCGGGTCAGGATCAGGTTCGAGCCCAGCCGCATGATCTGGCCCAGGCCGAAATTGGCCATGGACCAGGCACCGCTGCCCAGGGCACGCGATGCAAGGCCCTTGCGCGGCGCCGCGGCGGGGGCTTCCAGGGCCGGTTCCTCCATCACCCCATCCCGTCGGTCGGGGTGGGGACGACGCCCGGCGAGGGCAGGCCGGGGATGCGGCCCAGCAGCCACAGCGCCACCACCGCACCGACCACCAGCAGGACGACCAGATAGATGTTGCGGCGGCGGCGGGCGCGCAGCTCGGCCTCGGACAGCCGATAGGGCAGCGAGATCACCGGCCGGGTTCCCGTCGCCCGCGCGAATTGGGTGCTGCGGCGCAGGACCGGGTTCATCAGCTCCAGCGCGAAGGCGACGATCAGCGCCAGGGTCATGCTGCCGGCGGCGCCCATCACCGCGCTTTTCTTGCGGCTGGAAAGCGCCGGATATTCTGGCGGCAGGGCGCGTTCCAGCAGCACGAAGCGCTCGGTCTGGTCGTTCTCCATCAGCATCTGCTGAGTTTCGACCTGGGCGAGCTGGCGCGAGATCTCGTTGTAGCGGTCCTGCAGGCGGCGCTGCTCGCGCTGCATCGCCTCAAGCTCGCGCGTGACTTCCGGGGCGCGGGCGCGGGCCTGGTCGATTTCGGTGCGGCGCGTGCCGATGCCGGCCTTCTGCTCGTTCAGCTTGACCAGCTGGGCGTCGATCAGCTCGGCCTGGCGGCGAAGCACGTCCGATCCGCCGATGCCCGCGCCGCTGTTCAGCCGCGCCAGGCTTTCCTCGAGCCGCTTGATCTCGGGGTGGTCGGGGTCCAGCGTGCGGCGGGCCTGCGCCAGCTCGATCTCGGCGCCGCGGATCTGCTGCACCAGCGAGGCCGAGGGCCGCGCATCCGCCGCGCTGCCGCCCGCCTCCAGCGACAGCCGTTCGCGCTGCAGGGTCATGATGTCGCGGTCCAGCGCGGTTTCGATCTCGGTCAGCTGGGCCAGCTCGGTCTGCAGGAATTCCTGCGAGGTCGGCAGCGAATCCTCGTTGCGGGCGCTGTATTCGACGACCTTGCGTTCCTGCACCGAAAGCTGCTCGTTCAGGCGCATCTCCTCGCTGCGCAGATATTCCTGCGATTCCAGGATGCGCGCCTTGCGGTTCTCGCGGTCGCGGTTCACGACGCTGTCGGCGAAATCATTGGCAATCGCCGCGGCCATGGCCGGCGTCTCGGCCTGCGAGGTGATGACGATGGCGGCCAGGGCCAGCCGCGAATCCACCGACACGCCGGGCGCGGTGATGCTTTCGATGCGGGTCGAGCTGCGCAGCGCCCCGATCTTCTCGGTCTCGCTGAGGCCGGCGGTGTCTGCGAACAGCCCCAACCGCTCGATCACGTCGCGCAGGTTCGCCCGCGCCATCAGCCGCTGCTCGATCAGCTGCACGCGGCGCGAGGCGGGCAGCGAGCTGTCGACGCCCTGGTCCACCGCCGGCATGTCCAGCTGGATCACCGCCGAAGCCTGGTAGACCCGGGGCGAGGACACGATCAGGTAGAATGAAATCAGCACGCCCAGGACCACGATCGTCATCACCAGCGGCAGCCGCCGCCAGATCATCGAGATCAGATCCTGCAAGGATTGAATCGGTCCCAAAATTCCGAACCCTGTCTCTTAAAAAAACAATGTCAATCTTCCGACTTGTTCAGGACGACACCCATCACCGGGGGCATCCCGACCAGCAGCCGCTCGGCCTCGGCCATGTCGGCGGCGGTGCCCTGGCGGCCGTCGGCGACCAGCAGCAACGCATCGGCCAGCGGCAGGGCGGCCAGCGCCGCATCCTCGGCCAGAAGCGGCGCGGTGTCGAGGATCATCATCTCGGCCGGATGGCTCTCGTGCAGCTTCCGCATCGCCTGGGCCAGCGCCTCGTCCTGCAGCAGCTCGGCCGCGGCCGGGTCGGCGCGCTCGGGCGCGAGCACCGACAGGTTCGGCGCCTCGTCCACGCGGACCAGCAACCCGTCGAGCCCGCCACCCTCGCGCAGCCTCTCGCCGACCGAGGTGCAGCCCGGAATCGCCAGTTGCCGCGCCACGTCGGGCCCGCCCAGGTCCAGATCGACCAGCGCCACCTGGGTATGCGGCTGCCGGGCCAGCGCAAGCGACAGGTTCACCGCCACGAAAGTGCCCCCCGCGCCGGGCGTCAGCGGGACCACGGCCAGTCTGCTCCAGTCGCGGCTGCGCATTTCGCGCAGGATGCGGGTGCGCAGCAGCGAAAAGCGCTGCGCGATGATCTTGGCATGTTTCGCGTCCGACGCGGCCAGCGCCGCCTCGCGCCGGATAAACTTGCTGGAAACATGGCTGCGCGCGGTCTCGGGCGCAGCCTGTCCTGCCGGCGTCCTGTCCGGTTCATTCCCTGTCGCGGGCTTCAAACCTGTGGCCCCTCTGCCTCTGGTGGAACGCGGCCGCCCTTAAGGCTGCCGCCTGCCGATGACATTCACGGCAGCGGCATGGTAGCGTCCGCGCCATGAACGCGACAACCGAAAACACGCAGGTTCACGATAATGCGCCGCATTTCCCCGCGCCGCCTTGCCGAAACCGGCTCTCCGGCCGCGCCCGGCCCGCCGGCCCCGGGAGCAGCGCGAGCGATGCGCATCATATTCAACCCAAGATTGACAAGCGCCGAATCGGCCGGCGCCGCCCCTGCAGCCTGTTCCGGACCAGATGACCCCCTGCACCATCATCCTGCCCGCCCATGACGAGGCGGATTACATCGGCCCGTGCCTCGACCACCTGTTGCGGCAGGACCACCGGGGCCCGGTGGCGGTGATCGTGGTCGCCAATGGCTGCCGGGACGATACCGCCGACCGGGCGCGGGCCCATGCCCCCGGCTTTGCCCAGCGCGGCTGGACGCTGCGCGTCGAAGAACTGGCGCAGGGCGGCAAGATCAGCGCCCTGAACCACGGCGATGCCTGCGCCGACCCGGGGGTGCGGGTCTATCTGGATGCCGATATCCGCATGGGCCCGCGGCTGCTTTCCGGCCTGATGCGGGCGCTGGAGGCGCCCGAGCCGCGTTATGCCGGCGGCCGGCTGGTGGTGGCACCGGCGCGCAGCCCGGTCTCGCGCGCCTATGCGCGATTCTGGCAGAAACTGCCCTTCGTGGCGCAGGGCGTCACCGGCGCCGGGCTGTTCGCGGTGAACCAGGCGGGACGCGCGCGCTGGGGCGCCTTCCCGCAGATCATCTCGGACGACACCTTCGCCCGGCTGCAATTCGAGGAAGCCGAGCGTTTCCTGGTGGACGAGCCCTATGAATGGCCGCTGGTCGAGGGCTTCCCGCGTCTGGTCCGCGTGCGCCGCCGCCAGGATCTGGGCGTGGCCGAGATCGCCCGGCTGTTTCCCGACCTGCCGCGGCGCCAGGGCCATGTCCGGCCCGGCCGCGGCGCGTTGCTGCGGCTGGCCGCTGCCGATCCCCTCGGCTTCGCCGCCTATGCCGCGGTGGCGCTGGCGGTGCGCATGCGCCGCGACCAGCCCGGCTGGGCGCGCGGCCGCTAGGACGGCGCGTCATTTCCCGGCGCCGAACTCCTGCACGGTCTCCCAAGCCAGGGCCTGCAGCACGGCGGCCTGATCCTTGGGCACCTCGGGATAGGGGCCGCCGCCGCCGGGGATCTGGTTGATCAGCCCCACCGGGCTTTCGCCGGTCAGCACGGCATAGTGAATCATGGCGAGATAGTAGAAGCCCCCGCCTTCGGTCGGGTGGATGTCGTCAACGAAGAAATCGCGGATCGTCGTGGCGCCGGGCACCCTGCCCGCCTCGATGGCATCATGCAGCCGGACCATGCCCAACCCGGCCGGGATCAGCCGCATCGGCTCTTGCCCCTTGGCAAGATCCTGGTTCACCTGGTCGGCGATCGCCTGCCATTGCGGCAGATCCGCCAGGATCCGGTCGCGCCAGGGCTTGGTCGACCCCGGCTCGATGTAATCCCAGGTCTCGTAAAGATAGGGCTTCACCTGCGGGTTGGACTGCCGGGCCAGGTCGACCCATTTCGCGGCATAGCCGGCGGTGTCGTGATAGTCGGCGGCCGAGGCCAGCGGCACGCGCTCGGTGATGACCAGCGCCCGGACGGGATGATTCGGCAGCCATTCGCGGCCGTTCACGCCCTGCGCGTATTGCGGGCCGGTCCACTGGATCTCCAGCGGTGCGCCGTTGATGATCTGCATCTCGACCGGCTCGCCCAGCAATTCCTGCAGCATCCCCGGCAGCGCCGGGCTGACAAGACTGTGGCCGATGTAGAGCGCCGAGACGCCTTCAATTAGAAATTGCAGAATACCGGTCATTTTAACAACCCTGACTTGTGGAAAACCTTTTGCCAAGATTACACTCAGTCTTTTCGGATTCCACAGCTTTCAACCGATAGTTGCCGGATATTATCGCGATCAACCTTTTGCTGCGCCAGCCAGGCCGATCACGCATTGACACAAGTCCGAAAGCCCGGGAAGCGGTCCGCCAAAAGTCGCGCAACACATTGAAAACAAACAAACCTATACTTTTCGTTAGGCCTTCGTTTCGTTCTAGTTTTATTCAAATGCAAGGCTATACTGCCCCCGTAGTGATTAGGACAGGTTTTAAAATGCGGCACAGTACCCATTTCGATATCGAGTCGCTCGACTCGGTGCTGCAAGCGGTCCCCAACGGCACCATCAAGCCTATCGGAGCCCGTTCGTTTTACTCCCGCTTTCTCAAGCGTCCCCTGGATCTGGTGGCAGTCATCCTGACCGCTCCGATCGTCTTGCCGCTGGTGATCATCCTGGCGCTGGTCATCTTGGGGCATGGCGAAAAGCCCTTCTATACGCAGGCGCGCGTAGGGCGCTCGGGCCGCAGCTTCCGGCTGTGGAAACTGCGCACCATGGTCGACGATGCGGACAAGCGGCTGGCGGAGTATCTGGCCGCCGACCCCCAGGCCAAGGCCGAATGGGATCTGACGCAGAAGCTGAAGAACGACCCGCGGATCACCAGAACCGGACATTTCCTGCGCAAGACCTCGCTCGACGAACTGCCGCAGTTGTGGAACGTGTTCCGCGGCGACATGAGCTTGGTCGGCCCGCGTCCGATGATGCTGGAACAGGCGCAGCTTTACCCGGGGGCGGATTATTACCACCTGCGTCCCGGCGTCACCGGGCTCTGGCAGATCTCGGACCGCAACGACAGCACCTTCGCGGCCCGCGCCACCTATGACGCGCGCTATGCCGCCGAACTGAGCCTTGCGGGCGACGTCACCATCATCGCCAAGACGGTGGGCGTGGTCCTGCGCTGCACCGGCTACTAGGACCGGTGCCCAGCCTGCTGGCGGTGCATCTCATTGCCTTCGATACACCTGAAGCGCCGCCATGCGACGAAAAGCGTGGCGGCCGTTCCGCTGACAGAGTATAGCAACAGCGCAGCCCAGAACGAGAGATCGAAGGCCATGACCCCGATCGCCGCACAGCCCAGCGCGATCGCCACGCCTATCGTCAGAATGCCGCCCAGGGGTCCTCTCCTCGAAATGCTCTGGTCCTCCCATGATACTGCCAAAGAAAAAACGAATCGCCAGACAAACTTTGGTGTCGTATTTGGTGTACTGCATATTTGCTCATTCATGACAAAAAATAGGCGCAATTCAGCCAGAATCTGATGCCGCGCTGATATTGGTAGGTTTTCCCTTTGCAGATAAGGAGCTGCCCTTGCGAATCGGCTATCTGGTCAACACCTATCCCCGCCCTTCGCACAGCTTCATTCGCCGCGAAATTGCCGCGCTCGAGGCCGAGGGACTGGAAATCCATCGCTTCGCCATGCGCGGCGATGCCGCGGCGCTAAGCGATCCCGCCGACCTGGCCGAACATGCCCGGACCGAGCGCGTGCTCGAGGCCGGAGGCCAGCGTTTGCTGGCCGGACTGGCGCGGCAAGCCCTGGCGCGGCCGGCACGGTTCCGGGCCGCCCTGCGCCTGGCGCGCCGCCGCGCCCGGGCCGGGGAATCGAGCCTGGCGCGGCAGATTATCTACCTGGCGGAAGGCGCCCATGTCGCGGCGCGGGCGCGCGAATTGGGCCTTCGCCATATTCACGCGCATTTCGGCACCAATTCGGCGCGGGTTGCGGCTTATGCGCGGCTTCTGGGCGGTCCGGGTTTCAGCTTCACCGTACATGGGCCCGAGGAATTCGATAACACCCAGCCGCTTGATCTGGGCGGAAAACTGGGCTTGGCCGAATTTTGCGCCACCGTCAGCAGCTATGGCCGCTCGCAAATGTATCGCTGGGCGGCACCGGGCGATTGGGAAAAGCTGCGCGTGGTGCATTGCGGGCTGGATCTCGACCGCTGGACGGACCCTGCGCCGCTGCCCGCCGGCCCCTTCCACATGGTCGCGGTGGGCCGCTTTGCCGAGCAGAAGGGGTTCGGCCTGCTGATCCGCGCCTTCGCCCTGGCCTGGCGCCGCAATCCCGCCTTGCGCCTGTCGCTGGTCGGCGATGGCGAACTGCGGTCGCAGATCGAATCGCTGATCGCGACCGAAGGCATGGGCGAGGCCGTCCGCCTGCTCGGCTGGCAGGACGAGGCCGGCGTCCGCGCCGCCATGAATGCCGCCCACGCGCTGGTCACCCCCAGCTTCGCCGAGGGTCTGCCGGTCGTCATCATGGAAGCCATGGCCTGCGCCCGCCCGGTGATCGCCACCTATATCGCCGGCATCCCCGAACTGATCCGGCCCGGGCAAGAAGGCTGGCTGGTCCCGGCCGGCGATGCCGAGGCGCTGGCCGAAACCATGCTACATGCCGCCGAGGCCGGTCGTGACACGCTGGAACGCATGGGCGCATCGGCCCGTGCCCGGGTCACGGAACGCCACGACATCCGCGAATCCGCCCGGCGTCTGGCGGCGCTGTTCAGCCGCTCCACAGGCTGACCGCCAGCCAATAGCCCTCCGCCCGCCCCCAGCGCCCACGGATCAGCCGGTCGCCCATGCAGGCGCGGAACCGCGCCGGACCGATCACCACCGGCACTTCGCGGAAATCCAGCATCCGCGCCGTCAGCGGATATTGCGCCTTGAACATCGCCTCCTTGGCGCAAAAGGCCAGCAAGGCATCCCCGGCACCGTTCAGCCGGAACGGCATGATGGTCTCGGCCAGCCCTTCGGGCAGGGTTCGGTCGCATGGTTCCAGATCGACGCCGACGCTTGCCCCGCCCGGCGGGGCGGCGATGGCAATGCAGTAATCGCCGCCATGCGACAGGCTGGCGCTGATGCCCGGCGGCAGGTCGGGCTGGCGGTCGGGGCGGGCCGGAATGGGGCGATCCGCCGGCAGGTCATGCCCGGCCTGCCGGATCGCCGCCCGCAGCGCCATGCGCCCCAGGGCAAACTCGCGCCGCCGCTTCGGGACGGCGCGGGCGATGGCCTCGGCCTCTCCGGGCAAAAGCGGCGCGGGCTCGGCCGCCAAGGGCAGCACCGCGCAGCCATAGCCCCGGGGCAGCAGGCGCCGCGCCAGCGCGTCGAGCGCCTGGGCGCCGCTCACCGCCCGCCGCGCAATTGCGCCCGCAAGGCCCGGCGCCGGGCCATGGCATCATCGCCGGCGCCCTCCGGTTCGGGCTCGGGGCGCACGGGCGCCACCGGCGCCGGCGCCGGCACCGCCGGAGCGACATTGTTCGCCGGCGCCAGCGAGGCGACATGCTTGAGGAAATCCGCCATGACCGGGAAGCGGAAGATATCCGTCACCCCCAGCCGCGGCAGCGCCAGCCGGTCGCGCATGGTCCGGTGCAACTGGATCGCCAGCAGCGAATGCCCGCCCAAAGCGAAGAAGTTGTCGCGCGGCGCGATCTGCTCGACGCCCAGCACCTCGGACCACAGCGCCTGCACCGCCTGCGCCAGATCCTCGGTCGGGGCGTTGGCGGCGACAGCGGTGGTGGTCTCGATGACCGCCGCCACCGCCGGAGCAGCGGCGACGGCCCCCGGCACCGGCAGATGCTTGCGGTCGATCTTGCGGTTCGGGGTCAGCGGCATCTTCTCCAGCCGCAGGATCCGGCCCGGCACCATATGCGCCGGCAGATGCGCCAGCAGCGCCTCGCGCAGCCCCTTCTCGCACAACTCGCCCGCGCCGGTGACATAGGCCACCAGCCGCTTGTCGCCGGGCGCATCCTCGCGCACCAGCGCCACCGCCTCGCGCACGCCGGGCTGGGCGGCCAGCTGCGCCTCGATCTCGCCCAGTTCGATGCGGAAGCCGCGCAGCTTCACCTGGTGGTCGGCGCGGCCGATATAGTCCAGCCCGCCATCCTCGCGCCAGCGCACCAGATCGCCGGTGCGATACATGCGCGCGCCCCAAGGCGCGCCGCGATCCGCGGGCACGAAGGGATCGGGCCGGAAGGCGGCCGCGGTCAGATCCTCGCGCCGCCAATAGCCGCGGGCGACGCCATGGCCGCCGATCCACAGCTCGCCCGGCGCGCCGGGGGGCACCGGTGCCCCGTCCGCATCCAGCACGTAAAGCTGGGTATTGGCGATCGGCCGGCCCAGCGTCACCTCGGCCGCATCGGTCAGGTCGGCTACCGTGGACCAGATCGTCGTCTCGGTCGGGCCATACATGTTCAGCACCCGCGCCCGCGTCGCCGCCCTGATCTCGGCCAGCAGCGAGGGCGGCAGCGCCTCACCCCCCACCATCACGCATTTCAGCCCGCCCATCGCCGCCGCGACCTGCGGGTCTGAGACCAGGATGCGCGCCATGCTGGGCGTGCATTGCAGATGCGTCACCTTCCAGCGCCGGATCTGCGCCGCGATCGAGAAATCGCCCTCCTCGGGCTCGGCGCCATGCGGGTTCACCTCGGCCCGCAGCCGCGCCAGCAGCGGGAAGCCGGCCATGACCTGCTCGGGCGCGATGCCATAGTCGATCAGGCAGGCGATCTCGCCCACGCCGATGGCCTTGAGCTGTTCGACCCGCGCGATCCCGTCCTCGATGGACCCGAACAGGCCCGAATCCTCGAAATAGCGCAGGAAGGCGAATTCCAGGATGCCGTCCAGCTCCTCCTCGGAGAGCGTGCCCAGGTCGATGGCCATCGGATTGGTCATCCCCGCCGGACGGCGGAAAGCCGGGAAATCCCAGGCATATTGCTTGACCAGCGCCGCGGCGCTTTTCAGGTAGTTCTTCATCGGCTCGCGGGCGATCTCGCGCGCCGTCTCGCGATCCTCGGCCAGGCAGGTGTGCAGCATCAACGTGACGGTGAAGCGCGCCGGGTCATGGCCGGCCTCGCGCAGCGCGGCGTGATAGTCCTTGATGCGGCTTTCCACCGTGTCGATGCTTTGCCCCAGCAGGTGGGTCAGCACGTTCATGCCCAGCCGCCCGGCCTCGACCCAGGTTTCCGGGTTGCCGGCGACGGTCATCCACAGCGGCAGTTCCTGCTGCACCGGACGCGGCTGCGTCACCACGCCGAACAGGCTGCCGTCCTTGCGCGGGAACTCGACCGCCTCGCCCCGCCACAGCCGGCGCAGCTGGTCGATGCCCTGGGCCAGCGCGGTCTTGTTGTTCGGCGGCGCGTTTTCCGGGCGCAGCACGAAATCGTCCGGCTGCCAGCCCGAGGCGATGGCCAGCCCCGCCCGGCCGGAGGTCAGGTTGTCGATCACCGCCCATTCCTCGGCCACCCGGGCCGGGTGGTGCAAGGGCAGCACGCAGCTGCCGGCGCGGACCGAGATGTTCCTGGTCACCGCCGCCACCGCCGCGCCGGACACCGCCGGGTTCGGATAAGGGCCGCCGAAAGCGTGGAAATGCCGTTCCGGCGTATAGACGGCGACGAAGCCATTCTGGTCGGCAAACCGCGCGCCCTCCAGCAGAAGCTGGTATTTCTTCGGGCCGGGGCCGTCGTCATTGCCCCAGTAGAACAGGCTGAAATCCATGCCGCCCGCGACCTCGCGCCGCGGCTGGGTCGGGGTCGAGGAAACCGCCAGCCGCGATTCCTCGCCCGCGATCACCAGCCGCAATCCGCGCGCCAGCGACCAGAAGATCTCCAGCACCGAGATGTCGAAGGACAGGCTGGTCACCGCCAGCCAGGCATCGCCCTGCTGATGCGGGATCACCGCGTCCATGCCGGCGAAGAAATTGGCGACGTTGCGATGCTCGACCATCACCCCCTTGGGGCGGCCGGTCGAGCCCGAGGTGTAGATCAGATAGGCCAGGTTTTCCGGCGCCACGGCCGAGACCGGCGCCGCGACCAGACCGTGCGGCAGGTCGGACGGGATGGTCACAACCTGTACACCGCGCGTCGGCAGCCGGTCGGTCAAACCGTCCTGGACCAGCACCACTCGGGCCGCCGAATCCTCGAGGTAAAGCTCGACGCGTTCGGCGGGATAATCGGGGTCCAGCGGCACATAGGCGCCGCCCGCCTTCCAGATCGCCAGCGCGCCGATCACCAGCTCGGGCGAGCGTTTCGCGAACAGACCCACCGGCTGGTCCGGGCCGACGCCCATCGCCACCAGCTTTTCGGCCAGCGCATTGGCGGCGCGGTCCAGCTGGCCGCGGGTCAGGCTGTGATCCTCGAAGGCCAGCGCCACCGCATCCGGGGCCTCGGCGGCCTTTGCCGCGATCAGCTCGTGAATGCAGGCCAGAGGCACGTCCACCTGGGTAGCGTTGCGAGCAACCAGCAGCGCCTCGCGCTCGGCCGCGTCCATCAGCGGGATGTCGCGCAACGCCGTGCTGCCGGGCAGCGCCAGGCCCGCATCCAGCGCCCGGGCCAGCCGCTGCGCCTGCGCCGGCGTCACGCGGGCCGGGTCATGGTCCAGCCAGGCGCCGTCCCCGGTCAGGGTCACGGTCAGCGCCGCGCCGCGGACCGGGCCGCGGGCATCGAGGCTGAGCGCCAGATCCGGCGTCGCCATGTCGCGCAGCTCGGGGGCGCGATGCAGCAGGTCGGCCATGAAGAAGCCGCGCGGCGCCTGTTCGGCGATCCGCGCCGCCAGCGCCTGCCCCAGATCGGCCAGGCTGCGGTCGCTGCGAGCCTCGACCGCCAGCGGCTGCCAGTCGGCGACGATCCCCGCCGCCTCGGGCTGGCCCTGCGGTCGCAGCGCCAGGTCGAATTCGGCCTGCCCGGCCAGACGCGCCAGCAGCGCCGCGGCCAGCGCGATCCGCTCGGGCGCGGCGCCGGGCAGCAACGACACGCGCTGCGTCACGCCCGAACCCTCGCCCGGCAGCACCGCCGGGTTCATCCGCGCCAGCCGGCCCCGCCAGAAGCCGTCATGCTTGGCGGCCTGCGCGGCGAGATCGGTCAGCCGCGCGGCCTCATCGGCGGCCAGCGCCGGGATCACCGCGCCGACCGGCGGCAATTCGCCGCGGAAGATCAGCCGGATCGCCGCATCCGCGGCGGCAATGGTCGCGACATCGCCGTGATGGGCCAGCACGGTGCCGGGCGCCGCACTGGCCGGCTCGGTCCCGGCCGAGGCGGAGACCGCCAGCACCCGGCCATCGGCCAGCCGAACCCCGGCCTCGGCCAGCGGGTTCCAGTAGCCGCCATGGTCGAGCCCGCGCACCAGCGCGCAGATGCGCCCGGCCGGCTGGGCAAAGTCGATCAGGCCCGCCGCCTCGGGGCGCTTGTCGCGGCCGACATAGCTGCGGCTCGCCAGATCCTGGCTGACCCGCTGCGGGCCGGCCCCCTCGAGCTGCGCCACCACATCGGCAAAGCTCTCGGCCCCGCGCGCGAAGCAGCGGGCGTTCAGCGTCAGGGCGGTGTCGTCGGGACGGATCTCGAACAGGGTCTGGGCCAGGATATCGCCCTCGTCCACGCCGCCTTCGATCATGTGCCAGGTGATGCCGTGCTGCGCCTCGCCGCCGATGATCGCCCAGACCGGGGCATTCAGCCCCGCCAGCCGCGGCAGCGGCCCGTCATGGAAGTTGATCGCGCCCAGCCGGCCGCGCGCCAGCATCTCGGGGCGCAGGATCGACAGGTTGGCGACGCTGAACAGCCAGTCCGCCGCCGGCGCCCCGGCGGCCATCGCCGCGTCCTGATCCTCGACCGCCAGACCGGCGCCCTGCGCCCAGTCGCGCAAATCGGGATTGCGCGTCACCACCGCAGCGATGCGATGCCCGCGCGCCAGCAGCGTCTCGGCCGCGTGGCGCAAGAGAGATTCGTTACCCACCAGAATCGCGGAAAATTGCGTCATGGCTTACCCTTTTCAACATGAACGGGCTTTGGTTGTGGACGGAAGGCGTGGCGCGTCAAATGCGCCAGATGGCCGGGCGGCCCATCCGGCTTGCGCCCCGACAGAAGGCAGCGCAGGCGGAACACGCCCGCGCCCCCCAGATGCGCGACCGTGGCCCAAAGCGCGCCCAGACGCCCATGATGTTTCTCGAAATAGCGGCGCCGGGAATCGTACCAGTAATCCGGCGCGCGCTTCCATTCCTTCATGCCGGTGCTGACCGAACCGATATGCAGCACCAGGCTTTCGACGACGTAATGGGTCTGCCAGCCCGCCAGCGCGGCGCGGCGGCACAGGTCGGTCTCCTCGTAGTAAAGGAAGAAGCCCTCGTCGAAGAGACCGATTCGATCCAGCACATCCATGCGGATCATCATCGACGCCCCGGCCGACCAGTCCACGCGACCCGATGTCTCGGGCTGCGGCAGCGCCACCACCTTGCGCCGCAGCAGGCGCGAGATCGGGCCGGTGCGGCATTCCGATTCGAACTCGCCAAGCGCGGTGGGAAAGCGGAAGGCGGTGCTGTGCCCCACGTCGTCGGTGCCGCGCAGGCGCGAGCAGGCGATCCCGGCCCGCGGATGCGCGCCCAGATAATCGACCAGCGCCCGGATCGAGCCGGGCTGCGGGATCGCGTCGGAATTCAGCAGATAGACCAGATCGGCGCGGCGCCCGTCCGGCAGGCCCTGGCGGATGCCGTGGTTGTTGCCGGCCCCGAAACCGCCGTTCCAGCCCGATTGCACCACGGCGACCCGGTCCGCGGGCCAGCCGCGCGCCCGCACCGCGTCCTGCATCGCCTGGTAGCTGCCGTCGCCGGAATCGTTGTCCACAAGGGTCAACCCGCCGTCGAGGCCCTCCATTTCGCGCAATGCGGCCTCGGCGGCCTGCAAGGACATCTCTGGCGTGCGCCAGTTGAGCACGATGACATGCACGCTGGGCGGGGTCGGGTTCCGGGTCATGGTCACTCTGCCGCCTTGATCCCGGCCGGGACGTCCATGTCGGCATCGGCCTCGCGCAGGATCTCGCGCAGGACCGAGGACAGGCGCCGCACATTCGGCTCGAGCACCATCGAATCGTGGTCGCCCGGCACCTCGATCACCCGCAGGCTCGGCATCCAGGGCGTCCAGCCATTGTCTTCGACCACATAGTCGCGGCCGGAATTGATCCAGCGCCCGCCGGTCGCCTTCCAGCGCTTGTCCAGAGGCGGCCGGAACATCGCCACCGGCCCGTCCCAGACCGAAAGCCGCAAGCTGGGCAATGCCGCCAGGAAGGCGGCCTCGATGGCCAGGTCGTGGAAGGCGCCGGTCGCCTCGGCAGCCACCTCGGCCTCGGCGGCCTTGGCCTTGCTGCGGCGCTGGAATTCATAGGCGACGCGGTCGCGCAGCCATTTCCAGACGAAGCCGGGCCCGCCCTCGCGCAGCTCGCCCAGCCGGATCGCCAGCCGGTCCTTGCGGCTGACCGGTTCGCGCTCCGGCAGGGGCGTGTCGAGCATGACCAGCATCGCCACCTCCTCGCCCGCGGCGCGCAGCTGCCGCGCCATCTCATAGGCGGTCAACCCGCCGCCCGAGAAGCCGCCGATCAGATAGGGGCCGGTCGGCTGCACCTGGCGCAGCTCGGCGATATAGTCGCGGGCGGCGTCGGTGAAATCCTCATGCGGCTTGTCCTCGCCCAAAAGGCCGCGCGCCTGGATGCCCCAGAAACGGCGGTCCGGCCCCAGCCGCTGCGCGAGCTGGCGCAGGTTCATGATGTTGCCGAACATGCCGGCGACCATGAAAAAGGGCGTGCCCTCGCCCCGCCCGCCCATATCGACGAGGAAGCGGAAGCGCGGCCGGGCCGAGACCGGCAGTTCGCGCACATTGTCGGGCGAGACCAGCTCGCGCGGGCCGGCGCGTTCCTCGACCAGCGCCGCCAGTTCGGCGATGGTCGGCGCCTCGAACAGCGTCGAGATCGGCAGGTCGACGCCGAAGGCCTTGCGCAACTGGCCGAACATGCGCACCGCGATCAGCGAATGGCCGCCCAGGTCGAAGAAGCTGTCGGCGGCGCCGACCTGGGCGATGCCCAGCAGTTCGGACCAGATCGCCGCCAGTTCGGCCTGAATGCCCGGCGCCGGCACGACGAAATCACTGTCGAGATCGGGGCGCTCGAAACCGCCTTCGGCGGGCGCGGCAGTCTCGGTCACGCCGGCCTCGGCGATCAGCGCCGGCAGCGCCAGAGACGAGACATAGACCTGCGAAAGCCCGGTCGAGATGGCGCGGCTGAGCATGGCGGGGCCGATGGCGGCCGGGATGCCCTGGCTGATGTTGTGATGCAAGCGCCGCTCGGCCGGGGACAGGCTGCGGGCGGGCTGCACCCGCGCCGGCGGCGTGGCGGAAATCGCCGCCGCCAGCTTGCGCAGCGCGAAGCCCTTGATCTCGGCGCAGACGGTTCCGTCCGGCGCGGCCAGGGTGATGTCGAACTGCGCCATGCCCTGCGCGTCGCTGTTTTCGCCCGCGTTGCGGATGCGGCTGGTGACCTGCGCCGGCAGCGGCGCGTAAAGCCGGATCGAGCGATAGCCCATCGGCACCCAGAGGACTCCGGGCGTCCAGCCCTTGATCAGCGGCATCGCCCAGCCGGTGGCGATGTCCAGCAGCGCCGGATGCGCCAGCCATTCCCCGGCCTCGGCGGCGTATTCGGGCGGCAGCGCCAGCTCCGCCACGCCCTCGTCTTCGGCGATGCGATAGCGGCGCAGCACCTGCCAGCGCGGGCCGAAGGCCATCTGGCCTTCCTGCGCCGAGGGCAGCGCCGCGCCCTGCCCGTCCCGGTCCCAGCCGCCGACGGTTTGCAGCGCCTCGGGGGCGGCCTCGGGCAATCCGGCGATCAGGGCCGAGACGTTCGGCTCGCCCTGCGGGTCGTCGAGGATCTCGATGCGCATCGCATCGCCCTCGGGCTGGACGCGGGTGCTGACCAGCGCGGTGTCCGCGACCAGCACCGGGCGGCGGAATTCCAGATCGCGGATCACCAAGGGCAGGGTCAGCCCGCATTCCAGCGCGGCTTCCGCGATCAGCTCGATCCAGCCGGTGCCGGGCATCAGCGCCTGGCCGCTGGCGGTCTTGTGACCACCGATGATCCAGTCCTGCAGCTTCAGCGCGGTGCGGAATTCGCGCCCGCCCGGCATGGGCAGGCTTTCGTCCAGCAGCGGCCGGCCCTGCGGCACCGCCACGGCCGAGGCGGTGTCGAGCCCCATGGCCCGCGCCGCCATGCCGGCATCGGCCCAGACGCCCCAATTGACCGCGACCACCCGGCCCAGCGCCGCCGGCGCCGCCCGCGCCACCGCGTTCAGGTATTCGTTGGCGGCGACGTAATCCGCCTGCCCCGCCGGCGCGATCACCGAGGAGGTCGAGGAGAACAGCACCGTCAGCGTCGCGGGATTCTCTGCCAGCGCCTCGATCAGCGCCCGGGTGCCCAGCAGTTTCGGCGCCAGCACGTCCCAGGCGTCGTCGTCGGTCTTGGCGGCGATCAGGCTGTCGCGGATCACGCCCGCCGCATGCAGCACCACGTCGAGGCTGCCGAAACGCGCCTTGGTCTCGGCCACGGCGCGGGCCATGTCCTCGGGGCTGGTCACATCGGCGCGCAGCGCCAGCACCTCGGCGCCCAGCGCTTCCAATTGCCGCACCGAGGCGGTGACGGCCGGCGAATCCACCCGGCCGCGCGTGGTCAGCGCCAGCTTCGCGCCGCCGTGCCGCGCCAGTTCGCGGGCAATGGCCTGGCCGATGCCGCCGAAGCCGCCGGTGATCAGACAGGCGGCGCCCTGCGGGATGGCGGCCATGCCGTCATCGGCCAGCGCAACCTTTTCAAGGCTTTGCTCAAAACGGCGCCCGTCGCGCCAGGCGGCGACGGCGGCGCCCGAGGGGGCCAGCGCCTCCTCCAGCAGATTGGCGGCCAGCGCGTCCAGACCGCCCTTGGCCGGCACGCGGATGTCCACCAGACGGGCCGAGACATTCGGCATCTCATGCGGCATGACGCGGACCGGACCGGCTGCGGCGGCCTTTTCCGGCGCCGGCGCCGGTTCGTCCGCGACGCGCAGCGCGTCGTTGCAGACCGCGATCAGTTCCAGATTCGCATCGGGCAACTCGGCGCCGATGGCCTGCGCCAGATGCAGAAGGCCGAAGAAGCCGCGTTCGAGCTGGCTGTTGAGCAGGCTGGAGCCGGGGCGGAAGCGCGCGCCTTGCGTCACCGACCACAGATGCAGGATGCGGTCCGGCACCATGTCCTGCGCCGCCAGCGCGGCCAGCAGCATCTCGTAACCCTCGCGGTCGGATTCGACCGGCAGCAGGAAGCGGCCGTCGCCGCCCGGAACCGTCTTGTCGGCGAAGGTGTCGCCGACCTCGACCACCGCGACGCGCTGGCCGCGCGATCGCAACCCCTCGGTCACCCGCTCGGCAAGGCCCAGGTCGTCGGCAAAGACCAGCCAGTTCCGCGCGCCCTGCGCCACCGGCCCCTGCGGCCCGATCTCGATATTGGGCGAGGCGAGTTTCCAGGCCGGGCGCCAGCCCCATTCCGCCGGTTCCTCGATCCGCGCCAGTTCTTCGGCGGTCTCGGCCGCGGCATGGGCGGCACGCTCGATGAAATAGCGCTTGCGCTGGAAGGCATAGCCGGGCAGCGACAGGCGCCGGCGCCGGGCGCCGCCCCAGACCTGATCCCAGTCGATCTGCCCGCCGCAGGCCCAGAACCGCGCCAGCGCACCCATGAAATAGCTGTCGTCGCCGGTCGCATGGTCGCGGTGGCGCAGGGTCGAGATCACCTGGTTGGCGGCGACCGCCGGATGCGCCTTGGTCATGGCCTGCATGGCGCGGCCCGGCCCGACCTCGACGAACACCCGTCCCGGCACCTGCGCCAGATGCGCGATGCCGTCGGCAAAGCGCACCGTGCCGCGCAGATGCCCGATCCAATAGTCGGGGCTGGTCGCCTCGGCCGCGGTCAGCACCTGGCCCGAGCGGTTCGAGATGATCGGGATCCGCGGCGCGTTCAGCCGGATCGAGGCGAGATAGGCGCGGAATTCGCCCAGCACCGGCTCAAGCAGCCGCGAATGCGCGGCGATGGCGATGGCGATGCGCTGGCATTCCACCTCGCGCGCCGCCATGCGCGCGGCGAAACGGTCCAGCGCCGCGTCGGGGCCCGAGACCACCGACAGGCCCGGCCCGTTCACCGCCGCAAGGTCCAGCTCCAACTCGGTCAACTCGGCGGCGAAATCCTCGGGCGGCAGCGGCACCGACAGCATGCCGCCGGCCGGCACCCGGTCCATCAGCAACCCGCGCAGGCGCACCAGGCCGATGCAATCTTCGAAGGACATCACCCCGGCGATGCAGGCGGCGGTATTCTCGCCCATGGAATGGCCGATCAGCGCGGCGGGCGTCACGCCCCAGCCGATCCACAGCTGCGCCAGCGCGTATTCGGTGATCATCAGCAGCGGCAGTTGCAGCGAGGGCTGCAGAAGCCGCCGATCCGCCTCGGCCTCGGCCCCCGGCTCGGGCAGCCAGAGCGCGCGCAGGTCGGTGCCATGCGCCTGCGCCATGTGGTCGAGGCCGCGGTCCATCCATTCGCGGAACACCGGCTCGGTCTGGTAGAGCCCGCGCGCCATCCCGGCATATTGCGCGCCGCCGCCGGGCAGCATGAACACCGCCTCGGCCGGGTCGCCCACCGGCTGGTGATCGAAGACCAGCAGCGGATCGGGCTCGGCCAGAAGCCGCGCCGCCTCGGCCGCCGTCTCGGCGACCAGCACGCGGCGGCGGTCGAACTGCCGCCGGCCCTGGGTCAGGGTAAAGGACAGGTCGGCCATGTCCACGCCCGGATTGGCCGAAAGCCAGCCCGCCAGCGCCGCCGCATTGGCGTCCAGCGCCGCCTTGTTGCGACCCGAGACGGCGATGATGTGGAAGGGCCAGTCGGATTCGCCCGCAGCCTCGGCCGCCGGCGGCTCTTGCAGGATCACATGCGCATTGGTGCCGCCGACGCCAAGCGAGTTCACCCCCGCCCGGCGCGGCCCCGGCATCGGCCAGTCCGAAAGCCGGTCGTTGACCTGGAACGGCCCGCCCTCGAAGTCGATGGCGGGGTTGGGCTTTTCATAGTTCAGGCTGGGCGGGATCTTGCCGTGATGCACCGCCAGGGCCGATTTGATCAGCCCGGCGCCGCCCGCCGCGGTGTCCAGATGGCCGATATTGGTCTTGACCGAGCCGATGCGGCACGGTCCTTGCCGCCCGCCTTCCGAAAGCCGGGCATAGGCCTGGTTCAGCGCCGCAACCTCGATCGGGTCGCCCAGCGCAGTGCCGGTGCCGTGGCATTCGACATAGCCGATGCTGTCCGAGGACACCCCGGCCATCACCAGCGCCTCGGCCACCGCCTGCGCCTGGCCCTCGACGCTGGGCGCCAGGTAGCCGGCCTTGGCCGCACCGTCATTGTTGATGGCCGAGCCCTTGATGACCGCCCAGATATGGTCGCCATCGGCCAGCGCATCGCGCAGCCGGCGCAACGCCACCACCGCCGCGCCGCTGCCGAAGACCGTGCCCTGCGCGCGATGGTCGAAGGCATGGCAATGGCCGTCGGGCGACAGGATCTCGTTCTCCTTGTAGAGATAGCCCAGGCCATGCGGCAGCTCGATGGTCACGCCGCCGGCCAGCGCCATGTCGCATTCGCCCGATTGCAGCGACTGGCAGGCCATGTGGATCGCCACCAGCGAGCTGGAACAGGCGGTCTGCACGCTGAGGCTGGGCCCCGTCAGGTCGAAGACATGGCTGACGCGGGTGGACAGGAAATCCTTGTCGTTGCCGGTATGGCGCAGCAGGAAATGCCCGACACCGTCCACCAGGTCGCGGTTCGAGCAGAGGTTCGAGTGGTAATAGGTGCCCATGCCGCAGCCGGCCCAGACGCCGATATTGCCGGAGAAACGCTCGGGCGGGTGGGCGGAATCCTCCAGCGCGTGCCAGCAGGTTTCCAGGAACTTGCGGTGCTGCGGGTCCATGATCGCCGCTTCCTTGGGCGAAAGCCCGAAGAACTCGGCATCGAATTCGTCGAACTGCGCGAGGATGGCGGCCGAAGGCACATAGTTCGGATCCGCCAGCCGCGCCCGCGACTCGCCCCGCGCCAACAGCTCGGCTTGCGACAGGCGCTGGATCGATTCGACCCCGCGGCACAGATTGTCCCAGTAGTCCGCGACGCCCGCGGCACCCGGCAATTGTGCCGCCATGCCGACGATAGCGATATCACTGTCCTCAACGACGGTCTTGTCGAAGGCCATGGAAGTGCCTCTTTCAACTCGTGGAACGCCCCTGCGGGCCCAAATCATTCAACAACTGGCAGGCGTGTCCGGCATACCGAATTCTACGCCCCGGACCAACCGTTAAAACCAGTCGAATGCCTGCCTTTTTAGGCAGAATCGGCCCGACCGGGGCCGGATCGGCCCGGGGCCGCGACACCCTGCCGCAGGGGCGGCGGCCGCGCGGCGGGCCCTGGCCCCCGCCCTTGCCGGCCAGACGCCGGGAAGGGCGTTGCAATCCCGCCGCCGCCGCCACATCCTGCCGGGAAATCCCGGCCCCATCCCCGAGGCGCATCATGCATTTCAGCTTTCCCGACGGCAGCGCCGTGCAGATCAACTGCCCGGATTCCGCGGCGCTTCTGGCGGCGGTGCGGCAGCGGCTGCAGGACCGGCGCGGCTTCGCCATCGCCACGCTGAACGTCGATCACCTGCAACGGCTGGGCGAGGATGCCGGCTTTCGCGCCGCCTATGCCGCGCATGACCTGGTCTGCGCCGACGGCAATCCCATCGTCTGGCTGTCCCGCATCGCCCGCCGCCCGGTGGCGCTGGCCCCCGGCTCGGACCTGGTGCTGCCCCTGGCGGCCGAGGCGGCGCGGGCCGGCCTGCCCGTCGCCCTGATCGGCAGCAGCGACGACTCGCTGGCGCGGGCGGCGCAGAGCATGGCCCGCGCCGTGCCCGGCCTGCGCGTCGCGCTGACCCATGCGCCGGGCTTTCCCTTCGATCCGCTGGGCGAGGAAGGCGCCGAGATCATCGCCCGCATCCGCACCTCGGGCGCAAGGCTGTGCTTCCTGGCGCTGGGCGCGCCGCGGCAAGAGCTTTTCGCCATCCGCGCCCGCGACGCGCTGGGCGATACCGGCTTCGCCTCGATCGGGGCGGGGCTGGATTTCCTGTCGGGCCATCAGCGCCGGGCGCCGGGGCTGCTGCGCAGGCTCAAGCTGGAATGGCTGTGGCGGATGCTGTCCGATCCGCGGCGGCTGTTTCTGCGCTATGCCAAGGGCTTCGCCATCCTGCCCGGCCATGTCCGCCAGGCTTTGGCACTGCGCCGCGACGGTCGGGGCGGAGCCGGCGCGCGCAGTTAGCCGGCAAGCACCAGCCAGCCGGTCCGGGCGGCGGCCAGATGCACCTGCGCGCCCGGCTGCGGCAGGGCGGCGCCGGGCTCGTTGAACCGGTCCAGCACCACCTCGCGCCCCGCCACCCGGGCCCGCAACCGCTGGACCGAGCCGAGGAACTCGACGCCGGCGATCTCGGCCGGGATGCCCTCGGGTGCGATGCGCAGGCTTTCCGGCCGCGCCGCCAGGGTGACGCGGCCGGCCGGCAGCGGACGGTCCAGCGCGATCTCGGTCCCCTCGACGCGGACCAGGCCGCGGGCCGGGTCCAGCACCTCGGCCGGGAAGCGGTTCAGCGTGCCGACGAAGCCGGCGACGAAATCGGTGGCGGGCCGGTTATAGATCTCGGCCGGGGTGCCGGTCTGGTCGGCCACGCCCTTGTGCATGACCACGATGCGGTCGGAAATCGACAGCGCCTCTTCCTGGTCATGGGTGACGAAGATGGTGGTGATGCCCAGCTGCTGCTGGATCTCGCGGATCTGGTTGCGCAGGCTGACGCGGATCTTGGCGTCCAGCGCCGACAAGGGCTCGTCGAGCAGCAGCACGCGCGGCCGCGGCGCCAGCGCCCGGGCCAGCGCCACGCGCTGCTGCTGGCCGCCCGAAAGCTGCCACGGGTAGCGGCCGCCCAGGTCCGGCAGGCCGATCAGCTCCAGCATCTCGGCCACGCGGCCCGCGCGGTCGGCCCGCGCGACGCCCGCGACCTTCAGACCGAAGCCCACGTTCTCGGCCACGGTCAGGTTCGGGAACAGCGCATAGGACTGGAACACCATGCCGATGCGGCGCTGGTTCGGCCGCGACCGGGTCACGTCCTGGCCGTCGATGCTGATGCGGCCGGCGCTGGGGGTTTCGAACCCGGCGACCATGCGCAGCACCGTGGTCTTGCCGCAGCCCGAGGGGCCGAGGAAGGACACGAACTCGCCCTTCTCCACCGACAGGTCGAAGTCGTGGACGACCTTGGTCGGGCCGAAGGATTTCTGCAGATGGTCGAGGGTCAGGAAGCTCATGTCGGTTGAATCCGTGTGCCGAACAGGCGGGAGATCAGCTGCATCAGCCCCATGCAGCCCCAGGTGACGGCGAAGGCGATCACCGCCAGCGCCGCCGGCTCATAGGCGCGGTTGGCGCCCAGAAGCTGCATGTAGGGCCCGAAGGCGGGACGGTTCAGCAGCGCCGCCATGGTGAATTCGCCGATGACGATGGCGAAGGACAGAAAGGCGCCGGACATCACCGCGCCCAGCACATTGGGCAGGATCAGCCGGCCGATGATCCGCACCCAGCCGGCGCCCAGCGATTGCGCCGCCTCGGTCAGCGAGCGCACGTCCAGCGTGGACAGCCCGGTGTCCACCGCGCGATACATATAGGGCAGCGCCAGCGTGGCATAGCCGCAGAGCAAGAGCAGGTTGGTGCCGGATGCCGTGCCGGTCAGCGGCAGGATCGAGCTGGTGTTGTAAAGCCGGATATAGCCGAAGACCACGACGATGGCGGGAATGACCAGCGGCAGCAGGGTGATGAACTCGATCACCGGGCGCAGCCGCGGCAGGCGCAGCCGCACCCAATAGGCGGTCGGCACCACGATCAGCACCCCCAGCACGATGGTCAGCAGCGCCATCACCACGGAATAGCAGAAGGTCTGCCGGAAGGCCGCGTCCGACAGCACCGAGCGATAGGCGTCCAGCGAATATTCCCCGCGCCGCATCCGCAGCGAGAATTCGATGGTGCCGATCAGCGGCAGCAGGAAATACAGCGCGCCGACCACCAGTGCCGCCCAGGACCAAAGCCGTTTCATCGCATCCACCTTTCGGCCCGGCTGCGCATGATGACATAGGCCAGATTGGCAAGCCCCGTGACCACGATCATGCCGAAGGCCATGGCATAGCCCAGATGCGGGTCTTGCAGCACGTCGCCGCGGATCTGCGCGAACAGCATGATCGGCACGATGGACAGCGACGATCCGGTCAGCGCATAGGCCGTCGCCACCGCGCCGAAGCTGTTGGCGAACAGCAGCGCAAAGGTGCCCAGCAGCGACGGGAACAGGATCGGCAGCGCCACCATGCGCCAATACTGCCCGGTCGAGGCGCCCAGCACCTCGGCCGCCTCGCGCCATTCGCGCTTCAGCCCCTCCAGCGCCGGGGTGATGATCAGGATCATCAGCGGGATCTGGAAGAACAGATAGGTCAGCGTCAGGCCCCAGAAGCTGAGCAGGTTGAAGCCCATGGCATAGATGTTGATGCCGAACCATTGCCGCAGCAGCATCGTGACCAGCCCCACCCGCCCCAGCGTGGCGATGAAGGCGAAGGCCAGCGGCACCCCGGCGAAGTTCGAGGCGACGCCCGAGAAGGTCATCAGCGGCGCCTTGATCCAGCGCGGCACGCCGCCCATCACCACCGCCGCCGCCATGGCGAAACCGATCAGGCAGCCCAGGATCGCCGAGGCCAGCGACACCTTGATCGAAATGGCGAAGCTGTCGACGATCCGCGGCGAGGCGAGCCCGGCCAGATTGGCCAGGGTGAATCCGCCCTGCGGATCCTGAAAGGCGCCGATGACGATGTTCATCGTCGGCAGCACCAGGAACAGGGCCGCGAAGGCGAAAAAGGGCAGGACGCCCAGCCAGTTCCAGCCGATCTGTCTCATTCCGCCTCGCCCGTTCGGGACGGCCCCGCCGCGTCGGGCGGGGCCGTCACGCCTTGTTCTTGCGCCTTATTCCTTGACCGCCGCGCCGACGACGCTGTCCCAGCCCTCGGTCACCACCTTCTTGTTGGCCTCCTGCTGCTCCAGGGTCGGGAAGATCGCCTTCTCATAGGCCTCGGCCGGGGGCAGCGCGTCCAGCAGCTCCTGCGGCACCTTGCCGTTCTTGACCAGATCGTTGAAGCGGATCGGGTGGCAATAGCCCTTGAGCCAGGCCAGCTGGCCCTCGTCCGAATACAGGTATTCCATCCACAGCTTCGCCGCGTTCGGATGCGGCGCATAGGCCGAGATCGCCTGGACATAGACGCCGGCCACCACGCCGTCCTCGGGGATCACCACCTCGACCGGCGGGTTGCCGTTCAGCCCGTCGCGCCACGACAGCAGGTTATAGTCCCATGCGGTGACGATCGGCGTCGCGCCCTGGGCGATGGTCGCCGATTTGCCGATGACCGGGACAAAGTTGCCGGCCTTGTTCACCTCGGCCATCAGCTCCATGCCCTTCTGGCCCGAAGCCTCGCCCGCCTCGCCGCCATTGGCGATGCCGGCCGCCATCACCGAGATGATCGCCTGGGCCGAGGCGCGCGGATCGCCGGCCAGCGCGAAGGCGTTGGCATAGTCCGGCTTGGTCAGGTCCTTCCAGCTTTTCGGCACCGTGTCGATCAGGTCCGAGTTCACGCCGAAGGCCATCACGCCGTAATAGTCGCCATACCAATAGCCCTCGGCATCCTTGGCATCCTCGGGGATCGAGTCCCAGGTGGCGACCTTGTAGGGCTGGATCAGCCCCTCGTCCTTGGCCTGCGGGCCGAAGGACAGGCCGACGTCGATCACGTCGGGCGCCTGCGGGCCCTTGTTGTCCTTGTTGGCGCGGATCGCCTCCAGCTCGTCGGCCGAGCCGGCGTCGGGGTTCAGCTCGTTGACCTTGATCTCGGGGTATTTCGCCTTGAAGCCCTCGATCACGCCGCCATAGTTGCACCAGTCATGCGGCAGGGCGATGGTGGTCAGCATGCCCTCGGCCTTCGCGGCTTCTTCCAGCGCCGCCAGATCCTGCGCCGAAGCGGCGCCGGAACTCGCCAGCAGGGCCAGGGCGGCAAGCCCCGCCGCGGTCGATTGAATGGTCATTGGTCAACTCCGTTACAGAACACGCCCGCTGCAGGCGGCTGCTGCCACCTAGCGGCCCCGAGTGACAGTGTTGCGACACAGCCCCCCGCAAAGCAAAGGTTTTTTCCCGATCTGCCGAAACAGGCAGGCCGGCCGGCAACCTGACCCAAGGTCACGGAACCAGCGTCACGCCCACCTTCATCGCCCGGCCGCCGACGCGGTAATCCGCCTCGACCCGGTGGCCGGGCCAGGCGGGATGCAAAGAGCCCAGCGAACCCAGCGAGATGACCGAGCCCGGCTTCAGCTCGTAGCTGCCTTGTTCGACCAGCCACAGCACCACATCCAGCGGATGGCCCAGCAGCATCTCGCCCGAGCCGGTGCCGATGCTCTTGCCGTCCAGCTTCAGGTTGACGGTCAGCGCCGCCAGGTCTGCGACCGGATCGTCCAGGTCGGCGATGGCGATGCCGCGCCCCAGCACGCCGCGCCACGGCGTCACGCCATAGGCGGCCATCAGCGGCCCGGTCGGCGCCACGTCCTTTTGCAGGGCGATGTCGGGCAGCTCGATGAAGGGCCGCACGTCGCGCAGCGCCGCCGCCACCTCCTCGCGCGTGCGGGCCTGCATGATGGCCGCGCTGCCGACCGTCACCACCAGATCGGCCTCGAAGAACGGCGCCCGGCTGCCCTTGAGGCTCAGCCGCGCCCCGTCGGGCAGCAGCATCGGCGCGAACAGCGCGCCGGTGACCGGGGCGGTCACGCCGAACCGCTCCTGCACCGGCTTCGAGGTGAAGCCCACCTTCACGCCGACCGGCGGGCCCAGCTCGGCCTCGAGAATGCTGCGGAAGGCGGCATAGGCGCAGATCCCGTCCTCGACCGTGCGCACCAGCGGATCGGGCAGGCGCTGGCCGGCGATCCAGCCGCGGGCGGCGTTCTGCATCAGCGAGACATCCGGGCAGGCCGCGACGGCCGCGCCCGCCAGAGGCAACAGCATTGCGCCCAGAATCAAGGATTTCATTCCCATGCCTCACGAATATCTTTCGCCAGACGATGCCGCAACAAAGGCCGGCTGTCACCGGGATTCTTGCGCCCCTGCGGCAACCTGGCGGCATGCGGTTTGCATCGGCCCGCGCATCCCCTAGAAGAACGGGACCGAGGCGACGAGGCTGGACATGAGCGATCAACCCACCCCGATGATGGCGCAGTATCTCGCGATCCGCGAGGCCAATCCCGGCGCGCTGCTGTTCTATCGCATGGGCGATTTCTACGAGATGTTCTTCGAGGACGCCGTGGCCGCCGCCGCGGCGCTGGACATCGCGCTGACGAAACGCGGCACGCATCTGGGGCAGCCGATCCCGATGTGCGGCGTGCCGGTCCATGCGGCAGAGTCCTATCTGCTGGCGCTGATCCGCAAGGGCTTCCGCGTCGCCATCGCCGAACAGATGGAGGATCCGGCCGAGGCCAAGAAGCGCGGCTCGAAATCGGTCGTGGCCCGCGACGTGGTGCGGCTGGTGACGCCCGGCACCCTGACCGAGGAATCGCTGCTGGAGGCGCGGCGGCACAATTTCCTGGCCAGCTTCGCCGCCGTGCGCGAGGATTCGGCGCTGGCCTGGGTGGACATCTCGACCGGCGCCTTCCGGGTCATGCCCTGCCCGCCGGCACGGCTGGCCCCGGAACTTGCCCGCCACGCGCCGCGCGAATTGCTGGCCGCCGAAGGCTCGCAGCTTGACGAGATCGCCGCCGAGGCCGGCGCGGCGCTGACCGAACTGCCCGGCGGCAGCTTTGACAGCAGCGCCGCCACGCGCCGGCTTTGCGCGCTGTTTTCGGTCGAGACGCTGGACGGTTTCGGCCAGTTCAGCCGCGCCGAACTCGCCGCCATGGGCGCCATCGCCGATTACCTGGAGCTGACGCAAAAGGGCCGGATGCCGCTGATCCGCCCGCCGGTGCGCGAGGCGCTTGGCGGCGCCATGCAGATCGACGCCGCCACCCGCCGCAACCTGGAACTGACCCAGGCGCTGTCCGGCGGCCGCGAGGGCTCGCTGCTGGCCGCCATCGACCGCACGGTGACGGCGGGGGGCGCGCGGCTGCTGGAACGCCGCATCGGCGCCCCCTCGCGCGATCTGGCCGAGATCCACGCCCGGCAGGCCGCCGTCGCGCATCTGGTGGACGACCCGCGGCTGACCGGCGACCTGCGCGAGGCGCTGTCGCGCGCGCCCGACATGGACCGGGCGCTGTCGCGGCTGGCGCTGGAACGGGGCGGGCCCCGCGACCTGGCCGCGATCCGCGCCGGGCTGACGCAAGGCGCGGCCATCGCCGCCATGCTGGGCGATGACGAGATCGCCGTGCTGGCCGAGGCGGCGCGCGACCTGACCGGCCATGACGCATTGATCGACCTGCTCGACGATGCGCTGGTGGCCGAGCCGCCCTTGCTGACCCGCGACGGCGGCTTCGTCGCGCCGGGCCATGACGGGGATCTGGACGAGACCCGCCGCCTGCGCGACGAGGGCCGCGGCGTCATCGCCCGGATGCAGGCCGATTACATCGCCGAGACCGGGGTGCAGAGCCTGAAGATCAAGCACAACAACGTGCTGGGCTATTTCATCGAGACCACCTCGACCCATGCCGAACGCATGCTGGCCCCGCCGCTGAACGAACGCTTCATCCATCGCCAGACCACCGCGAACCAGATCCGCTTCACCACCGTCGAACTGTCGGAACTGGAAACCCGCATCCTGAACGCCCGCGACCGGGCGCTGGAGATCGAGCGCGAGATCTTTGCCCGCCTGGCCGGCGCGGTGCTGGACCGCGCCGGCCCCATCGGCCAGGCGGCCCGCGCCCTGGCCGAGATCGACCTGACCGCCGCCTTTGCCGATCTCGCCTCGGGCGAAGGCTGGGTGCGCCCCGAGGTCGATGCCAGCCGCGCCTTCGTGATCGAGGGCGGCCGGCATCCGGTGGTGGAACGCGCGCTCAAGCGCAAGGGCGAGGCTTTCGTCGCCAACGACTGCGCGCTGACCGAGGGCGAGACCCCGGCGATCTGGCTGCTGACTGGCCCGAACATGGCCGGCAAGTCGACCTTCCTGCGCCAGAACGCGCTGATCGCCATCCTGGCCCAGGCCGGCGGCTTCGTGCCCGCCCGCCGCGCCCATGTCGGCCTGGTCAGCCAGCTTTTCAGCCGCGTCGGCGCGGCGGACGACCTGGCGCGGGGGCGGTCCACCTTCATGGTCGAGATGGTCGAGACCGCGGCGATTCTGAACCAGGCCGACGACCACGCGCTGGTGATCCTGGACGAGATCGGCCGCGGCACCGCGACCTGGGACGGGCTGTCCATCGCCTGGGCGGTGATGGAGCATCTGCACGGCCAGAACCGCTGCCGGGCGCTGTTTGCCACCCATTACCACGAGATGACCAGCCTGTCGGCCCGGCTTCCGGGCGTCGAGAACGCCACCGTCGCCGTGCGCGAATGGGAGGGCGAGGTGATCTTCCTGCACGAGGTCAGGAAGGGCGCCGCCGACCGCAGCTATGGCGTACAGGTGGCGCGGCTGGCCGGGCTGCCGCCCGCGGTGGTGGACCGGGCCCGCGACATCCTGCACCAGCTGGAAAGCGGCGAGCGGCAGGGCACCGGCAAGCCGGCGGCGCTGCTCGACGACCTGCCGCTGTTCCGCGCCGCCCCGGCGCCGGCGCCGGCGGCCAGGGCGCAGCCCTCGGCGGTCGAGGCGCGGCTGCGCGACCTCAATCCCGACACGATCAGCGCCCGCGAGGCGCTGGACCTGGTCTATGAGCTGCGGGGCATGCTGGGTTCCGAGGGTTAGGGCGCCGCGTCCTGCGCCAGCGCCTCGTCCACCAGCTCAAGGATGCGGCGGGTGGCGTTGCGGCCGACATGCACGCCCAGCAACCCTTCCGAGACCGGCGGCACCTGCCCCAGGTCGGAAAGGCCCGCGATATCGGCGAAGACGGTATCGTAACGGCAGCGCGAGACATGCGCGGCGGGCAGGAAATCGCCCCAGCGATGCAGCTGGGTCTGGCGGGTGCCGATCTCGATCACCAGCGCGCCGGGCCGGGCATAGACCATGTTCGCCAGCCCGGCGCCGTGCGGCGCGATCAGGATATCCGCCGCCTGCATCTGCGCGATCTGCTCGAGCGGGCTCAGGTGCTCGAACGCCACCACCCGGAAGCCGCGGGCGGACAGTTCGGCCAGCAGCGCCTTGTGGCCGGTGATGCCGCGCGCCCGGGCGTCGCCGGCCTCGTCGCGGCCCATCCAGACCAGGCGCGGCCGCTCCTCGACCAGCTTGCCGGGCAACTGGCGCAGCGCATGTTCGCGCAGCAGCCGCAGGCTGCTGTCATAGGAGGCCATGAAGACGGCCTTGCGTTGAAGGGATTTCGAGCGCAGCTGGTCGGCCCAGCGCGGATCCACCCCCGGCTCGGCGATGGCGGCCAGGATGCGCTCGTCGCCGGTCTGATAGAGATAGTGCCGGTGGCTGTAATGCGCCCGCACCCGCTCATAGCTCTGCCGGCCCGTGACGAAGGCCACGCGATCCGCGATGCCGGGAAAGACCGCGGCGATGAAACCGGGGATGAAATCCCGCACCTCGTCCTGCGGCAGATGCAGGTTGATCGGCTGGCCGCTGTCGTCATCGGCAAAGGCGGCCAGGCAGCCCAGGGTCTCGACGGTGAAATGGTAATAGTTGAAGCCGTTCTTCAGCTCGATGGCGATGGGCAGATCCTCGGCCAGTTCCTTCCAGACCGGCAAGGGCAGATCGGCGTCACGGCGCGCGCGCCGGAAGGCGTCGTGCAGCCGGGACTGGCGCTGCTCGTCCGGGTTCTTCTGGTCATAGCGGGTCCGCATCCGGCCGCCCGCGGCGCCGTTCAGCCAGCCCCGCTCGCCGATCATGGCGAATCCGTGCCGGAAGGTCGCGTCTTCCAGCAGCACGGGCGCGCAGTTGATCTCCATCACGCTGGCCAGCGCCCGCTGCTGCTGCCGGTCGATGGCATTCTGCTGCGCGCCGCGCAGCGCCGGATCGTCGCTTTCGGCGAACAGCCGCACCCGCGCGCCCTCGGTCGGGCGCATGACCCAGCCCGGACGGGGCGGCAGATAGGACAGGCCGGGATGCAGGCCCGGCATGTGGAACACCGACATCGGGGGACGGGCAAGATCAATCTTCATCTGCCTCTCCTCGGTCTTGGGTCCGCGGGGGCTGCGGTCAGATCGTGACCTTCACGAAACTGTCGCGCAGCGCCGCGAACCGGGCGGCGGACATGGCCATGAAGGCCGGGTCGCCCTCCAGGATACGGCGGGTATGCGGGACCGCGCACGCATCCTTGCGGATGACGGCCAGGTCCAGAGGCATACCCACCGACAGATTCGAGCGCAACGCCGAATCCCACGACAACAGCACCGCCTTCTGCGCATCGGCAAGATTCGTCTCAGGCCGCACCACCCGGTCCAGGATCGGCTTGCCGTATTTGCGCGCGCCGATCTGCAGGAAGGGCGTGTCCTCGGCCCGGTCCAGCATGCCGTAGCCGCCCGAGCCCTGCATTGGTCATGACCTGGCGATAATCCTGGTCCTTCCACAGCGTCCAGGTCGGGACGTTGCGCAGGATCGGCTCCTCTCCCAGGCAGGGGCGGACCATCTCGGGCACGAAGGTATAGACCGCCTTGTCGTCGGCCACGCCGGCGCCCGGCGCCGCGGCGATGCCGACCCCGCCCGAGCGATAGACATCCATCAGCCCGGGCACGCCCAGCATGGAATCGCGCCGGAAGCACAGCGGGTCCAGGAACGGATCGTCGATGCGGTCAGCCGGTCCGGGTCGCCGCCCCGCCATAGACCGCGAAGGTGATGCCGATGCGGCGGAACAGCGCCTCGGCCTCGGCCCGCTTCATCCGGCGGATCTCGGCGGGCATGGTGTCGATCCCGTCCGAGAGCATGGCTAGGACTCGCGCACCCGGCTGCCCTCGACCATTTCATGGCAATACATCGTCATCGCTGGACCCTCGCCGCTGCCGCTGGTCTTCGCATCCGGGCGCGCGCTGTCCACGGGCCCCTACCCTGGCGGCAGGGGGTCTTCCGCTTGGCAGGATCGCGGCAGCCTGCTGCCGAAAATCAAGGCGGCGCGGGGGCCGAAGGGTCCGGCTTTCGGCAGCCAAAAGGCGGCGCGGACCCGCGACGCCTTCTTGGTCGGGCAAGGCGGCCGGTCAGACGACGATCAGGTCGTTCTGCAGGGCGGCGATGCTGGTCAGGCCGTTCAGAGTCAGCGTATTGCCGTTGCCGAAGTCGAAGACGGTACTGCCGCCCGCCACGCTGGCATGGGACAGGATCTGCGCCACGCTGCGCACCCCGCCGCCCCACAGCGCATCGTCGATGCGCAGCGTGTCGACATCGTCCCGGAAGTCCTGGATCACGTCGCGCCCGCCATGAAAGGCGAAATGATCGGCACCAAGGCCGCCAAACAGCGTGTCATTGCCCGCCAAGCCGGCCAGGACGTCGTCGCCGACCCCGCCATGCAGGGAATCGTTGCCCAGCGCGCCGAACAGCGTGTCGTTGCCCGCCAAGCCGAACAGGCTGTCATTCCCCAGCCGCCCGTCCAACAGATTGGCATGGCCGTTGCCGATCACCCGGTTCGCCAGCGCATTGCCGGTGCCGTTCTGCGCCGTATTCGAGATCAGCGTCAGGTTCTCGAGATACGCGCCAAGCTGCATCGAGACAAAGGACCGCACCATGTCGATGCCCTGCCCGGCCATCTCGCGCAGCTGGTCGCGCCCATCGGTGACGTAGAAATCGTTGCCGGCCCCGCCGATCAGCACATCGGCCCCGGCGCCGCCATCCAGCCAGTCATTGCCATGGCCGCCGCTCAGCGTGTCGTTCCCGGCCAGACCGAACAGGCTGTCATGCCCCAGCAGCCCGTTCATCTGGTTGGCATAGAGGTTGCCGGTCAGCCGGTTCGCCAACTCGTTGCCGGTGCCGTTCTGCACCCCGTTCGCGATCAGTTCGAGATTCTCGAAATTGGCCCCGAGCTGCATCGAGACCAGCGCGCGCACCGTATCCACCCCGGCATTCGCCGCCTCGGCGATGCTGTCATGCGCATCGACGACATAGGTGTCGTTGCCGGCGCCGCCCTCCAGCCGGTCCTGGCCGCCGCCGCCGTTCAGCGTGTCATCGCCGTTGTTGCCGCGCAGCGTGTCGTTGCCGGAACCGCCACGCAGCAGGTTGTTGGCCCAGTTGCCGATCACCAGGTCGTGGCCGTGGCCGGCCTGCACGTTCTCGATCACCGTGCCGAAGGCGATCGAGATATTGCCGACCAGCCCATAGGCGTTCGATACCGTGCCCGGCGCCAACGAGATGCGCTGGTTGTGGCTGTCGCCGGCCAGGTCCAGCATGTCCACGCCGCCCTGGTCGAAGATGGCGAAGGTGATGTCGTCGCGGGTATGCGCGTTGCGCAGCATGCCGGCGATGGTGGCATAGGCCGCGCCGGCATTGGTGTGCTCGCCATAGGTGTTGCTGCCGGTACGGATCGCGGTCGGGCCGTAAAGTTCCTGCATCGCCATGATGTCCGCGATCATCGCCGAGGCGACATAGGCGCGGGTGGCGTGGACGGCCGTGTTCTGCTGCTGGTTGAAATAGGACATGATCGTGGCCTGCCAGCTATCGTTCAGATAGTGGTTGTCCACGCCGTAAACCGCGCTGCCGTTGTAGTTGCCGGCATGGCCCAGCCCCAGCGCATGGCCGATCTCGTGGATATAGGTCTGGTAGCTGTAGCCGTTGAAGCCGGTGCCATAGGCGCTCAGCCAGTCCAGCCCGACATTGACATGCGAGCTGATGATGCGGCCGCCGCTGACGACCGAACTGGAATAGGCGCCGGTATCGTTGTCGTCGAAGGTGATGTGAAGGGTGGCGTTCGGACCCGGGTTGCGGTTGAAGCGGATGCCGGTCACCGCCTCCCAGGCGTTCAGCGCCATATTGGCCAGCGTGCGGCCGGCCGCCGTCAGGCTGGACAGGTCCACGTTCAGCACGTCGCCCTGCCCCACGTCGAAGGCCCGGCGTTCGCGGCCGGTGCTTTCCCAATAGCCGTCGGTCAGTTGCTCGGCGATCTCGGCCATGGTGAAGTTGCGCAGCGGCTGCCGCGCCGCGATGCCCAGGCTGTAATTGCCGGAATAGGCGCCGGCATAGCTGCCCGCCTCGAGGTAATAGGTGCCGGGCTGCGTGACGGTCAGGACCAGGCGCGAGTTCAGCGAGCCGCTGTCGTCGTTATGGGCGACCTCGATGCCGGCACCGTTCATCACCCGCAGATAGGGGTCGTACAACCCGGCGCCGCCGCGTCCTTCCAGCGAGATGATGTAGGTGCCGGGCTGCAACTGCACCCGCACCCAGTCGGCGTCGCCGGCCCCCAGGAAGCCGTTGAACGTATCGCCCACGTTGATCCTGTAGCCGGTCCCGGTCGAGGCCGGGGCATCGCCGCCCTCGCTCCGCACGGCGCGCGCCACATCGGCCGCGGCGCCGAATTGCGGGTGGTCCGGCGCGCCTGCGTCGAAACTCCTGGCAAGACTCATGGCCAATTCCTTGTTTGAACTCATTTCCGGGAAAGCGCCTCGCCCAACAGCAGCCGCGCAAAGGATCTCAGCTGCGCCTCGGGGATCGTGGCGCGATCCATGACCGAAAGCTCGATCTCGTCGCCCTCGTGCCGGCCCGAGGCGTCCTCGACGATCAGCCGCGCCCGCAGCCGGTCCGGGCGCTGGCTTTCCGCCTCCAGTCGCAGCCGCAGCGGCGCATCGGCCGCCGGCAGCAGGGGATGGCCGGACTGGCGCAGCTCGTCCTGCAGAGCGGCACAGACTTGCGCGACCACCGCATTGCCGGGTTCGGGGCAGGTCAGGGCGACGGGGCCGGCCCGGCCGGGCGCTCCGCTCATGACAAGGGCCGCAAGCACGAACGCGGGCAGGAAGGCGGGACGCATGGGCTCATCTCTTGTCCGGGGCAGGCCACTCATTCACCGGCAGATTAACTCGCCGCTCTGGGTAACATCAACGTGTCTGCACCCGGCCCCGGCCTGATCTTTCGGACAGTTCCGACACCGTTTCGCGGCCGATGCGGAGCATTCGACGCAAATTTCGAGGGCTTGTGGCAGGCCGGGCCGGCCTCCGCTTACCGATCGGTAAGGTTTGCGCGCTAGAACAGTCCTGGAAAAGACCAACGGCGGAACCAGACATGCAACTGACCTTGCTGCCCCAACCGGACGGGGTGACGATCCGCGTCGACGAAAAGCGCCTCGACGCCGCCATCGCCACGGCTTTCAAGGACCGCGTGCGCAGCATGATCGTCGATGGCGGCGCGCTGGTGGTGCTGGACCTGCGCGGCGTCGATTTCATCGACAGCTCGGGCCTTGGCGCGGTGATCGCGCTTTTCAAGGCGATGCCGGCCGACCGCCGGCTGGTGCTGACCGGCCTGACCCCGAATGTCGAGCGGGTGTTCCAGTTGACCCGCATGGATACGGTGCTGGCCATCCGCAAGGATCCGCCGCCCGGCCAGAAAGGCCCCGCGCCATGAACGTCCCCCCGCCCCCGCCCGACAGGCGGCTGCACCGGCCATCGGCGGGCCCCCGGCCGATGTTCCACCGCATGTTCCGCGCCGATCCCGAAACCGTGCGTGCGGCGCTGCTGTTCCTGCGCCAGCGCTTCGACGGCAGCGCCGAGGACGAGGTGGTCGCCAGGCTGGAACTCGCGCTGGCCGAGGTGCTGAACAACATCTGCGAACACGGCACCCGGTCCGAGGCGACGCGGTTGGGCGGCCGGCCGCACGCGCCGCTGATCCATCTTTGTGTCGCCCGCCATGTCGGCGGCATCGCCTGCGCGGTGACCGATGACGGCCGGCCGCTGCCGCTGTCCTGTCTCGACCCCAGATGCCTGCCCCATCCCGGCTTCGACGCCGGGGATTCCGCTTCGGTCCTGCTGCTGCCGGAAGGCGGTTTCGGCTGGTTCCTGATCCAGGAACTGACCGCCTCGCTCAGCTATTTCCGCGAAGGCCGGCGGAATTTCCTGGCCTTCATCGTGCCGGTGACCGAACCGCTGATGCAGGGCGCCCCCGCGCCCGGACCGGCCAAGGACACCGCTCCGCTCAGTTCAGCCCGAATTGCAGCGGATAGCGGCCGTCCTGGAATTCGCCGAACATCTCGGTGACCTCGGGATGTTCCAGCGGCTCGCCGGAATGGTCCGGCACCAGGTTCTGTTCCGAGACATAGGCGACGTAATAGGTCGCCTCGGTCTCGGCATAGAGATGGTAAAAGGGCTGGTTGCGCGACGGCCGCGATTCCTCGGGGATGGATTCGTACCATTCCTCGGTATTGGCGAATTCCGGGTCGACGTCGAAAATCACCCCGCGAAACGGATGTTCGCGGTGGCGGACCACCTGGCCCAGATTGTATTTCGCCGTCTTGGACGGAATCCGCATCGCATCTTTCCCGTTTGGCGCGGCTCATACAGCGAGCCCGCGCCACTGTCCACCGTCCCGGGCAGCACAGGACCGTCGCGCCCTGGGCTGCGGCCGCGGTGGCGCACGCCTTTCGCCCGCGACCGGGCGGCAGGATCGTCGTTCAGCGCCCTGGTCGGGCGGCGATTCCCGGTCCGGTGCCGGCGCCATGGTCGGCAGCGCCATCTTGACCGCGCCGTCCTTCACCTGGTCTGGCACGCGCCGGACAGATCGGCACCCGGTTCTGCGCGTCATGGATCCGCTTCACCGGCAGCGGCCCGAACTGGGCAGCGACCGCCGCGCAAGCGTTCGGACGGAAACCAATCAGCAGCCAGGGCAGCCCTTCGGACCCGCCGGCAAGGCGTTTCTCATGAGGCGCTCCGCCAGCCCGGAGCCCTACCCCCTTTTCAGCCGGCTTTCGATCAGCAGGTCGGCCTCGTCCAGGATCGGATGCGCCACCGAGACGACATGCGCATTGATCCGCTTGAGGTCGCGCAGAAGGTCCAGGTGCAGCGACGAGGTTTGCTGGCTTTCCGCCCGCCCTTCGCGCAAGCGCATCAGGTGGCGCTGCGCCGACAGCCGTTCCAGCCGCCGGATCTCGACCTTCTCCTCCATCAGCTGCCGCGCCAGGTCGCGGTCGCGGGTCATGAACACGGTCTGGGCGACGCGCAGGTTCTCGATGGTCAGCAGGAACAGGTCGTCCAGTTCGCGGTAACCCTCGTCCGAGAAGCGCAGCCCCAGCCCGGCCTTCTTGCGGATCTCCGGCGCCAGCCCCTTGTCGATGATGTCGCCGACATGCTCGAGATTGATCACGTAGTCCAGGATGGTGATGGCCTGGCGCCGCTCGGCCTCGCCCGCCTCGCGGCCCAGCCGGGACAGGAAGCTCTTCACCTCCTGCTGCATGCGGTCCACCCGATCCTCGAGCACGCGGACCTCGGCCAGCGGCGCGTCGTCGCCGCGGGCGAAGGCGGTGCGCGCCTGCTGCAACATGCGTTCGACCACGTCGCCGATGGCCAGGGCGGCGCGGCTGGCGCGCGCCAGCGCCACGGCCGGCGTGTCCAGCGCCGAGCCGTCGAGCAGTTGCGCCTCGATCGGCGGCGACTGCTCCTCCTCGGGCAGAATGGTCGCGGTCAGCCGGGTGACCAACCCGGCAAAGGGCCAGAGCGCCGCGGCAAGGATCAGGTTGAAGGCCAGATGCGCCTCGACCGCCAGCCCGGTCTCGGGCAGCGGCATCACGGTCAGCAACTGCGCCGCCTGCCCGGCCAGCGGCAACGCCACCAGGCAGCCGATGCCGCGCACGATCAGGTTACCCAGCGCGACCCGGCGCGCGGCGATGCCCTGCCCGGCCGTTGCCATCACCGGCGGGATCGCCCCGCCCAGATTGGCCCCCAGCACCAGCGCCACGGTCAGCGCCGGCTCCATGCCCAGCGACAGGACCAGCATCACCACGGCGAGCGAGGAGGAACAGAGCACCGCCAGCCCGGCCGCGAAGGCCAGCGCCACCGGCCAGGCATTGCCCAGCATCGCCAGGAACGCCGCCATGGCCGGCGATTCCCGCAAGGGCTCGGTCGCCTGGGTCAGCAGCGACAGCGACAGCAGCATCAGCGCGATGCCGATCAGCGCCAGCCCGCCCCCCGACCAGGCGCGCTGGTGGCGCCGCCGCAGCACATAGCCGACCAGCAGCAGCGCCGGCACCAGCGCCTCGAGCCCCGAGGCGACGATCCAGGCCGTCAGCGCCGTACCCAGATTCGCCCCCAGCAGCACGATCTGCGCCATCTTCGGCCGGATCATGCCGCGATCCACGAAAGACGCCGTCATCAACGCCGTTGCGGTCGAGCTTTGCAGCCCCAGCGTCGCCACCAGCCCGGACAGGAAGGCGCGCCCCCCGGTCTCGGTGCCGCGTCCCAGCACCATCTTCAGCTTCATTCCGAAGGCACGCACCATGCCGTCCCGGACCAGGCCAAGGCCGAAAAGCAGCAACGCCACCGCGCCTGCCAGCTGAAGAATGACCGAAAGCGACTGCACGGCGCCTCACCTCCTGGAACATAACGGGAAACCGCCCGGATCGTTTCCCCGAGTATCCGGCCCCGCCGGCCCGCCGGTCAACGGATGTGACGCATCTGCGAGATTTCCCGCCGGCGTCCTGGCGCCATTGCCACATGGGGCCGCAGGTCAGGCGCGCGGCACCGGCGCACGCCCCTCCTCGGCCAGCAGATGCAGCCCGGTCTCGTCAAAGACCACCACGCTCAGCGGCCCGCCATAGGCGGCGCCGGTGTCGATGGCCAGGCGATTGCCGAAATGCGTCACCCGCTCGACCGGGGTATGGCCATGCACGATCAGCACCCCGTGGTCGGTGGCATCATCCAGGAAGCCCTTGCGGATCCAGACCAGGTCATGCTCGGTCTGCCGCGCCAGATCGACGCCGGGCCGGATGCCGGCATGCACGAACAGCGCCCGCGGAATCAGATGCCAGAGCGGCAGCGCGTCCAGCCAGCGCAGATGCGGTTCGGGCACGGCGCGCAGCACCTCGGCATGGGTGCGGGCGCGGCCGCGGATCTCGACGCCATAGGATGCCAGGGTCTCGGCCGCGCCCAGGGTCTCGTGCTCCAGCCAATGCTTGCCCGAGCCGAGCCCGGCGTCGATCCAGTCGGGACGCGCGGCAAAGATCGGCAGGAAGCGGTCGTGATTGCCCTTGAGCACGATCCAGGCCCGGCCTTCGGCCTGGCCGCGCAGCAGATAATCCACCACGCCGCGCGAATCCGGGCCGCGATCCAGCAGGTCGCCGACATGCACCACCGTCCCGCCGCCGCCATGCGCCGCGTCGTCGCGGGCGATGCGTTCATGCGCCGCCTTCAGCAGGTCCAGATGCCCATGAATGTCGCCGATGGCATAGGTCCGCATGCCGCCTCCGCAAATGAAAACCCCCGGACCCTAGTCCGGGGGTTCGCAAGGTTCAAACCTCGAATTGCAGCGGCCGCACCTGCAGGAACTTGCCGGTGGCCCGCAGCGCCTCCAGCGCCTCGGGCTTCAGCGCCTCGTCAAGATAAAGGATGGCGATGGCATCGTCGCCGGTCTTGGTGCGGCCCAGGGTGAAATTGGCGATGTTCACGCCCAGGTCGCCCAGCGTCATGCCCAGCGCGCCGATGACGCCCGGCACGTCCCTGTTGCGGGTATAGAGCATGTGCTCGCCGATCTCGGCATCGACATTGATGCCGCGGATCTGGATGAAGCGCGGCTTGCCGTCGCTGAACACGGTGCCGGCGATCGAGCGCTCGCGCTTGTCGGTGACGACGGTGGCCTTGATATAGCCGTCGAAGACCCCCGACTTGCCCTGCGTGGTGGTGGCGACCTGCACGCCGCGCTCTTGCGCCATGACCGGGGCCGAGACCATGTTCACATCCGGGTTCGTGGCCTTCATCACCCCGGCGATCACCGCGGCATTCAGTGCCTTGAGGTTCATCTCGGAGGCGACGCCGTCGTAAAGCACATTGATCGCCTTGATGGGCTCGTCGGTCATCTGGCCGATGAAGGCGCCGAGATGGCCGGCCAGCTTCAGCCAGGGGCCCATCACCGCCGCTTCCTCGGCCGTGACCGAGGGCATGTTCAGCGCGTTCTGCACCGCGCCGGTCAGCAGGTAATCCGACATCTGTTCGGCGACCTGCAGCGCCACGTTCTCCTGCGCCTCGGTGGTCGAGGCGCCCAGATGCGGCGTCACCACGACGTTGGGCAGGCCGAAAAGCGGGCTCTCGGTCGCCGGCTCGGTGGCGAAGACGTCCAGCGCCGCCCCGGCGACATGGCCCGATTTCAGCAGCTCGGCCAGCGCCTGCTCGTCGATCAGGCCGCCGCGGGCGGCATTGACGATGCGCACGCCCTTCTTGGTCTTCTCCAGGTTCTCGCGCGACAGGATGTTCTTCGTCTTCTCGGTCAGCGGCACGTGCAGGGTGATGAAATCGGCCTTGGCCAGCATCTCGTCCAGCTCGACCTTCTTCACGCCCAGCTCCTTGGCCCGCTCCTCGGACAGGAAGGGGTCATAGGCCAGCACCTTCATCTTCAGGCCCAGCGCCCGGTCGATGACGATGGAACCGATGTTCCCCGCCCCGATGATGCCCAGCACCTTGTTGAAGACCTCGACCCCCATGAAGCGGTTCTTCTCCCACTTGCCCTCATGGGTCGAAACGCTGGCCTCGGGCAACTGCCGGGCCACGGCGAACATCAGCGCAATGGCGTGCTCGGCGGTGGTCACCGAATTGCCGAAGGGCGTGTTCATCACGATCACGCCCCGCTTCGACGCGGCCGGAATGTCGACATTGTCGACGCCGATGCCGGCGCGGCCGATCACCTTCAGGTTGGTGGCGTTCTCCAGCAGCTTCGCGGTCACCTTGGTCGCGGACCGGATCGCCAGCCCGTCATACTGCCCGATCACCTCGGCCAGCTTTTCCTTGTCCTTGCCGAGATCCGGCAGGTAATCCACCTCGACGCCGCGATCGCGAAAGATCTGCACGGCGGTCTCCGACAGCTTGTCCGAAACAAGAACCTTGGGCATTTTTCTATCCTCTTGGATATGCGGGGCCAGCGGGCAACCTTGGCCCGATCCGGCTTTCATCGTTTCACAAATACTCCCGGGGTCCGGGGCAGAGCCCCGGTCCGCCAGGTCAAGCCAGGGCGGCCTGCGCCTCGATCTCGGCCTCGAAGGCATATTCGATCCAGGGCATCAGCGCCGCCACGTCCGAAACCTCGACGGTCGCGCCGCACCAGATCCGCAGGCCCGGGGGTGCATCGCGATAGGCGCCGGCGTCCAGCGCCACGCCTTCCTTCTCCAGCCGCTTGGCGACGGCCTTGGCGAAAGCCGCCCCGTCCCGGATGCGGGGATCGGTGAACTTCAGGCAGACCGAGGTGGTCGAGGCGGTGGCCGGGTTCTCGGCCAGGTCCGCGATCCAGTCCTTATCGGCGATGAAATCGCGCACCGCGCCCGCATTGGCCTCGCACCGCGCGATCAGCCCGGGCAGGCCGCCGATGGATTGCGCCCATTTCAGCGCCACCAGGTAATCCTCGACGCAAAGCATCGAGGGCGTGTTGATGGTTTCGCCCTTGAAGATGCCCTCGATCAGCTTGCCGCCCTTGGTCATGCGGAAGATCTTCGGCAGCGGCCAGGCGGGGGTGTAGCTCTCCAGCCGCTCGACGGCGCGCGGCGACAGGATCAGCACGCCATGCGCGCCCTCGCCGCCCAGCACCTTCTGCCAGGAAAAGGTCACCACATCGAGCCTGTCGAAGGGCAGATCCATCGCAAAGGCGGCCGAGGTGGCGTCGCAGATGGTCAGCCCGGCCCGATCCGCCGGGATCGCATCGCCATTCTGCACCCGCACGCCCGAGGTGGTGCCGTTCCAGGTGAACACCACGTCATTGTCGAAATCGACCTCGGCAAAATCCACGATCTTGCCGTAATCGGCCTTGCGCACCACCGCATCCAGCTTCAGCTGCTTCACCACATCGGTGACCCAGCCCTCGCCGAAACTTTCCCAGGCCAGCATCTCGACCTTGCGGGCACCCAGCAGCGACCACAGCGCCATCTCGATCGCGCCGGTATCCGAGGCGGGCACGATGCCGATGCGGTAATCCGCCGGCACGCCCAGCACGTCGCGGGTCAGGTCGATGGCCTCGGCCAGCTTGGCCTTGCCCACGGCAGCACGATGCGAACGGCCCAGCGGCGCGTCGGCAAGCATGTCCAGCGAGAAATGGGGGATCTTGGCACAGGGGCCCGAAGAAAAGCGCGGATTGGCCGGCCGCGCGGCCGGAGCAGTCTTGCCCATGATGTTAGCCTTCCAGCTATAAGCGCCGCGTTGGGGCGGCGTGTCCCGCTGACCGCCTTAGCGCCGCCGGGGGATTCCCGCAAGAAATATTTGCAAGCGATGATTGCGACAGATTCGCGGCATGAATCCGACCGATTGATCCGCCGCACCGCTTTGGCTAGTGCTGCCGCAAACAACCGCCAAGGGGTCTGCATGTTCACCGTCACCATCCTTGCCGCGCCCGGCCGCGCCGACCTGTCCGCCGCCCTGGTCGATGAACTGCGCGGCGCCTGGAACGGCGGCCGCCCGCTTTGGCTGGCCCCCGGCATCGCCGCCGAATTCCCGGTCGCCGCCGAGCCGCAGGATTTCTGGCAAGCCTGGGACAGGCTGCAGGCCGAGGGCTTCGACCTGGCGATCCAGTCGACCGCGGGCCGGCGCAAGGCGGTGCTGCTCGCCGACATGGATTCGACCATGATCCAGCAGGAATGCATCGACGAGCTCGCGGATGTCGCCGGCGTGGGCGAGCGCGTCGCCGCCATCACCGCCCGCGCCATGAACGGAGAGCTGAACTTCCACGAGGCGCTGCTGGCCCGCGTCGGCCTGCTGGCCGGCCTGCCGGAAACCGCCATCGGCCAGGTGCTGGACAGCCGCATCACGCTGGCCCCCGGCGGCCGGCAGCTGGTCGCGACCATGCGGGCGCAGGGTGCCTATGCGGCGCTGGTCTCGGGCGGCTTCACCGTCTTCACCGGGCCGGTCGCCACGGCGCTCGGCTTCGACGAGCACCGCGCCAACACGCTGCTCTCCGAGGGCGGCGTGCTGACCGGCCATGTCGCCCTGCCGGTGCTGGGCCGCGAGGCCAAGGTCGAGGCGCTGCAGGACATCGCCGCCACGCGCGGCCTGTCGCCCGCCGACGTGCTGGCGGTGGGCGACGGCGCCAACGACCTGGGGATGCTGCAGCTGGCCGGCACGGGCGTGGCGCTGCACGCCAAGCCGGTGGTCGCGGCGCAGGTCGATCTGCGAATCAACCACGGCGACCTGACCGCCCTGCTGTATCTGCAAGGCTACGCGGCCGAGGAATTCGTCGAATAGGCCGCCGCTTGCGGGACTTCCGCGCATCACCTGCCGGCAAAGCACGCGGCCGCGGGGGGCACGAACTTGCGGTCATGACCGTTCGGTGACAGAAGCGGGGGATGAATCTGCGTCTCAAAGCCCTGTTCGTGCATCTGCTGACCGCCACTGGCGCGGTGCTGTCGATGCTTGCCCTTCTGGCCGCCGCCCGGGCCAACTGGTCCGAGATGTTCTTCTGGCTGGTCGTCGCCCTGATCGTGGACGGCGTCGACGGACCATTGGCGCGCCGCTACCAGGTCAAGACGAACTGGCCGACCTATGACGGCGTGTTGATGGACATGATCATCGACTACCTGACCTATGTGTTCATCCCGGCCTATGCGCTGTTCATGTCGGGGCTGCTGCCCGGCTGGACCGGCTGGATCGCGATCATCGCCATCACCTATGGCAGCGTGGTCTATTTCGCCGATACCCGCATGAAGACCCGGGACAATTCCTTCGCCGGCTTTCCCGCCTGCTGGAACATGGTGGTGCTGGTGCTGTTCGCGCTCAAGCCGAATTTCTGGATCATCCTGCTGATCGTGGTGGCGCTGGCCGCGACCATGTTCACGCATGTGAAGTTCATCCATCCGGTCCGCACCGAGCGCTGGCGGCTCATCTCGCTGCCGGTCTGCGCCGCCTGGGTCGGCTTCGCGGTCTGGGCGGTGCTGGTCGATTTCCACCCCGAAAGCTTCGCGCGCTGGGGCCTGCTCCTGACCTCGCTCTGGCTGCTCTTTGCCGGCCTCGCCCAGCAACTGACCGAGAGACGGGGTTGATCGCCGGGCATTTTGCCCGGATTGTGCCCCTGGGATCAGCCAAGGGGACAGAGATGTTGGCGAAACTCATGCAGGCGGCCGCGGCGGCGGCGGTGCTGGCCACGCCGGCGCTGGCGGCGCCGGATTCGATCACCCTGGCCATGGTGCTCGAGCCGCCGAACCTGGACCCGACCGGCGGCGCCGCCGCCGCCATCGACGAGGTGGTCTATGCCAATGTGTTCGAAGGCCTGACCCGCATCGCCCCGGATGGCGGCGTGCAGCCCGGCCTTGCCGAAAGCTGGGACAGTCCCGACGGCAAGACCTACACCTTCCGCCTGCGCCCGGACGTGACCTTCCACGACGGCAGCGCCTTCGACGCGCAGGACGTGATCTTCTCGCTGGACCGCGCCCGCGCCCCGGACAGCACCAATGCCCAGAAGACCCTGTTCGAGGGCATCGAGGCGGTCGAGGCTCTGGACCCGCTGACCGTCCGCATCACGCTGAAGGCCCCGGACGGCGGCTTTCCCTTCAAGATGGCCTGGGGCGACGCGGTGATGGTCGATCAGGCCAGCATCCAGGACATCGCCACCCGCCCGGTCGGCACCGGCCCCTTCAAATTCGGCGAATGGCGGCAAGGCGACCACATCCGGCTGGATGCCTTCGAGGGCTATTGGGGCCGGAAGCCGGCGCTGAAAACCGCCACCTTCCGCTTCATCGCCGATCCCAGCGCCGCCTTCGCGGCGATGATGGCCGGCGATATCGACGCCTTCCCGATCTATCCCGCCCCGGAAACCCTGACCCAGCTGCAGGCCGATCCGCGCTTCAAGGTGCTGGTCGGCACCACCGAGGGCGAGACGATCCTGGCCATGAATCACAAGCAGCCGGCGCTGGCCCAGGCCAAAGTGCGCGCGGCCATCGCCCATGCCATCAACCGGCAGGAAATCATCGACGGCGCCATGTTCGGCTATGGCACGCCGATCGGCACGCATTTCGCGCCGCATCATCCCGATTACGTCGACCTGACCGCGAAATCGCAATACGACCCCGAGCTGTCGAAGACCCTGCTGGCCGAGGCGGGGGCCGAAAACCTGACCCTGCGCCTGGCCCTGCCGCCGACGCCCTATGCCCGCCGCGGCGGCGAGATCGTCGCGGCCGAGCTGCGCGCCGTGGGCATCCAGACCCGGATCACCAACATGGAATGGGCGCAGTGGCTGGAACAGGTGTTCAAGAACGCCGATTACGACCTGACCATCATCAGCCATGTCGAGCCGATGGATATCGGCATCTACGGCCGCGCCAACTACTATTTCAACTACCGCAACCCGGCTTTCGACAAGGTGATGGCCCGGCTCGACGCCGCGACCGAGCCGGCGGAACGCTCGGCGCTGCTGAAACAGGCGCAGCAGATCCTTGCCGACGATCACGCCAATGCCTTCCTGTTCCAGCTCGCCAAGACCGGCGTCGCCAAGGCGGAAATCGAGGGGCTTTGGGAAAACGCGCCGATGCCCGCCAACGACCTGACCGCGGTGCACTGGAAGGAATAAGGCGCCGCGCCGCGCTTCCTCGTCCCCATGCCCCAGAAACCGGCGCCACCAGCGCGGCGGTCCCGGCCGGGGCGCCGGGGCCCTTCACCGTTTCCCAAATACCCCGGAAACCGCCGCCACCAGCGCCGCGGCTCAGTTCCTCAGCACCAGGCAGCGGCCACCGACGCCGCGCAGCCGGTTGCAAAAGGCATAGGCCTCGGTCTTGGACGAATAGCCGATCTGCGCGGTATAGACCTTGCGCGGCCCGCCCGAGATCTTGCGGCGCACATAGCTGACCCGCTTGCCGCCCAGGATCGGCCGCAGCTGCCGGTTCAGCCGCGAGACCTGCGCCGAAACCCCCGACTGGCTGGGATGGGTGGCGACGATCACGCCCCAGGGCCAGGGATGGTCCTGCGTCTTGAACTCGCGCAGCTTGCGCGACCCGGCCAGGTCGATGCAGGCCTCGCGGAAGCTGCGTTGCTTGTCCAGCCGGATGTCCAGCACCTGCGGCGGGCTTTCGCGCCAGCTGGCGGCGGTCAGACCGGTGATGGCCTGGACGTAATCCTGGGTCTCCCAGGGCAGGCTGCCGCCCTCGGCGATGAAGCGCGCGGCGCGGTTCTCGCCGCCGTTATAGGCCACGGCGGCCAGCCCGACATTGCCGAAGCCGTCGGTCAGCTTGCGCAGGTAGCGCGCCGAGGCGGCGATGGCCTTGGCCGGGTTGAAGGGATCATCCAGGCCGACCATCTCGGCCGTGCCGGGCATGAACTGGGCGATGCCCATGGCGCCGACCGGGCTGATGGCGCCGGGCTCGAACAGGCTTTCCTTCCACAGCAGCCGGGCGAAGAAATGCGGGTCCAGCCCGTTCTGCCCGGCCGCCCGCTCGATGGCCCAGCAGACGTCCGAGACATAGGTTGCGGCCGAGATGCAATAGATCCCGTCATCGGTGCAGCGCAGCTTGTCCGAGACCCGCGGCGCGCGCAGGCCCAGGATCGCGTCCACCGCCTCATAGGCGGGGGCGGGGGTGACGGCGGTCGAAATGGCGGCGGCAAGGGCCAGAACCAGGCGGCGCATCGTGAAACTCGGATGGGACGGGCAGGTCTCGCATAGCAGGCGGGGCGCGGTTTGGAAACCGGGCCCGCAAGGTCAGCCGGCTTTCGGACCCTTGCCGCCCTTGCCGTCCCTGGCCTTGCCGTCCCCGGCCTGGCCGTTGCCGCCCTGGCCTTTCTGGCGGGCGGGCTTGCCGGCCTGGCCGGCGGCGCTGGCCCTTTCGGCCTGGCGCTGCGCCTTGGCGGCTGCCTTCTCGGCGGCGCGGGCGGCCTGTTTCGCGGCCTTGCGCTCGGCCTTCTCGGCCTCCTTCACCCGCTTTTTCTCGGCCTTCTCGGCCTCCTTGATGCGCTTCCTTTCGGCCTTGTCGGGCCTGGGCAGGATCGCCTGCAGCGGCGGTGCGGCGGCGGGGGGCACAGCAGCGGGGCGCGCGGCGGCGGGGGGCGGAGCCTTGGGCGCGGTGTCGGGCGCGCTTTCGGCGGCGGGTTCCGCGCCGGCGCCCTGTTCCTTGCGGCTGCGCTTTTCGGCGGCGGCGCGGCGCATCGCCTGGGCCAGGGCCTTGCGCACCGCCTCGTCCCGCTCGCTCGCCTTCATCGCCCGCAGGTCGCGCTGCAGCGCGTTCAGCGCCGGCATGTCCAGCAGCCGCAGCGCCGCAGGCTGGGTCTGCTCGACAAGCGCATCCAGATCGCGCGAGGCGGTTGTGGTCTGATCGACGGGCTTGGCCATGGAATTCTCTCCTCTCAGCCGCGTTGCGCGCGAAATCTGCCACGAGCCGCCGCCGCTGACCAGAGCAACACGCCCCGGCCTTGCACGGGCCGGGGCGCGAAAACGGTCGGAACGGCGGGCGCGGTTACTGTGCGGGCGCGGCCTCGGCGGTCTGCGCCTCGTGCGCCGGCGCCAGATAGCCGTTCGGCAATTCGACCAGCGGCCCTTCCAGCGCCAGGCTTTCGCCCTGGGTGCGGACCTTGACCCGCGTGCCGCTGGGGATCTCGCCGAACAGGTCCATGATGTCCTGGTTGAACAGCCGGATGCAGCCGGCCGAGGTCGCCTTGCCGATCGAGGACGGGTCCATGGTGCCGTGGATGCGATACATGGTGTCGCGGCTGCCCTTGTAGAGATAGAGCGCGCGCGAACCCAGCGGGTTGTTCACGCCGCCGGCCAGGCCGCCCTTCAGCGGACCGTAGAGGTCGGGCTGGGTGCGGACCATGTTCGCGGTGGGCGTCCAGCTGGGCCAGGCATGCTTGCGGCCGATGGTGGCATTGCCCTGGAAATTCTTGCCCGCCTGGCCGACCGCCACGCCGAAGCGCATCGCCTCGCCATTCTCCAGCACATGGTAAAGGAAGCGGGCATAGGGATCGACGACGATGGTGCCGGGCGCGTCAGGACCGTTATAGGCGACGCGCTGGCGGCGATTGCGCTCGGTCAGGTAGGCGGGGCGGACGGCGTTGATCTCGATCGGCTCGCCATTCGGGCCGGCATCGGTGCGGGCGCCGTAGATGCCGGTCTCGGCCGTGGTCGGGGCGGTGGTGGCGGGAGGCGTGGGGGCGCAAGCGGCCAGTCCCAGGCCCATCGCCAGCATCAGCGGTGCAAGGCGCATCGGTAGTTCCCTTCATATCGTGCCGCGCCTCTCCAAACGCGGTCGTGGCAGCGGCGACATAGCGTCGCATCAAGTGCCCGGCCCGAGCAGAGGGCGGACACGATTCGTGTTTCCGTATCAGCCTTCCCCGGCCCGCTGCGTCAAGTGGCGGGTCCGGAGACCAGCGCGATCGTTACCGAACTGTTGCCGAATGGCGCGGGTTCCGCGAAGAAACCGCCGGAATACAGGCGCTTTGCCAGATCACCCCGGAACCGCCGCCACCGCCGGCGCGTTTTCCGACAGACCGGCCGAAAAGCCGGAGGTTAGCAAAGGACCTGTCCCATGACCCTGACTGCCTTGCTCATCACTCTCATCATCGGCGCGATCGCCGGCTGGCTGGCCGGGCTGATCGTGAAAGGCCACGGCCAGGGCCTGCTGATGAACATCGTCGTCGGCATCGTCGGCGCGGTGATCGCCGGCTGGCTGTTCCCGATGCTGGGCATCGGCATGAATGCCTCGGCCCCGATCCTGAGCACGATCATCTTCGCCACCATCGGCGCGGTGATCCTGCTGGTGCTGCTGCGCCTGATCAAGCAGGCCTGACCGCGGCCACCGAAGACGAAGAAAGAAGAAAGGGGCCCGGACGGGCCCCTTTTCTCGTTGTTCCGGCTGCGTCGCCCGGTCAGGCATTGGCCGGCTGCAGCGTCCTTCCCGCCTCGGCCTTGCGGCCGCGCAGATAGCGGGCATAGCCCAGATCCTCGGCCTCGATATCCGGCCTGCGGCCCGAGATCAGGTCGGCCAGCACCCGGCTCGATCCCGCCGACATGGTCCAGCCCAGCGTGCCGTGGCCGGTGTTCAGGAACAGGTTCGGAATCGGCGTGGCGCCGACGATGGGCGTGCCGTCCGGCGTCATCGGCCGCAGCCCGGTCCAGAACAGCGCCTTGTCCGGGTCGCCCGAACCGCCGAACAGCTCACCGACCGATTTCGCCAGCGTGGCGCGGCGGCGCGGGTTCAGGCTCAGGTCGTAGCCGGCGATCTCGGCCAGGCCGCCGACGCGGATGCGGTCGCCCAGCCGGGTGATCGCGACCTTGTAGGTCTCATCCATCACGGTCGAGACCGGGGCGCGGCTTTCGTCCTCGATGTCGATGGTCAGCGAATAGCCCTTCAGCGGATAGATCGGCAGCCTGATGCCCAGATGCCGGACCAGCAGCGGCGAATGCGGGCCCAGCGCCAGCACATAGCGGTCGGCCTGCATGCGGCCCTGGTCGGTGCGCACGGCGCTGATGCGGCCGCCCTCGGCCTCCAGCGCCTCGATCGAGACGCCCCAGCGGAAGGTCACGCCCGCCGCCGCGGCCATCTCGGCCAGACGATTGGTGAACTTGAAGCAATCGCCGGTCTCATCGCCCGGCAGGCGCAGGCCGCCGACGATGCGTTCGGCGGCGCCGGCCAGCCCCGGCTCGGCCGCGATGCAGCCGGCGCGGTCCAGCACCTCGAAGGGCACGCCGTCGGCCTTCAGCACCTCGATATCCTTGCCGGCGCCGTCCAGTTGCTCCTGCTTGCGGAACACCTGCAGCGTGCCCTGCGTGCGCTCGTCGTAATGGATGCCGGTCTCGGCCCGCAGCTCGCCCAGGCAATCGCGGCTGTATTCGGCGATGCGGACCATGCGGCTTTTGTTGACGGCATAGGCCGAGGTCGTGCAGTTCGCCAGCATCCGCGCCATCCAGGACAGGCGCTGCCAGTCCAGCCGCGGCTGGATGACCAGCGGCGCATGGCGCTGGAACATCCATTTCAGCGCCTTCAGCGGAATGCCCGGCGCCGCCCAGGGCGAGGAATAGCCGGGCGAGATCTCGCCGGCATTGGCGTAGCTGGTTTCCAGCGCCGGACCGTCCTGGCGGTCGATCACCGTGACCTCGTGGCCGGCCTTGGCCAGATACCAGGCCGAGGTGACGCCGAGAACGCCGGCTCCAAGAACGATGACCTTCATGTTCGCGCACCCTGTTCGGAAGAGATTGCGGCAAGAATAGCAGCCGGCGAAGAAATGAAATCCCGATCTTGCCGTGGCTTTGGCCGTTCTTGGCATTTTTATACGAAAAACTGTGCATTTGTAGAAAGATTCTTCGACATTTCACGGAAACCGCAGGAGATATGGCTGCCACGGCAAGAATCGGCCCGCGCCGATTGCAGCCTGCGGGGGCTCTGCCTAAGGTTGGGGTCACCCGTCCCAGGTTTTACGGATCATGCCAGCGACCGCCCGCAAGAGCCCCTTCGCCCCGTTTCGACACCATGACTTCCGCCTGCTGTGGTCGGCGACGCTGATCTCGAATTTCGGCGGGCTGGTGCAGGCGGTGGGCGCGGCCTGGATGATGACGCAGCTGACCGATTCCGCGACGCTGATCGCGCTGGTGCAGGCCTCGAACACGCTGCCGATCATGCTTTTCGCGCTGCTTTCCGGCGCATTGGCCGACATCTTCGACCGCCGCACCCTGCTGCTGGGGGCGCAGGTGTTCATGGCGCTGGTCTCGGTGCTGCTGGCGGTGCTGACCTGGCAGGGCTGGATGACGCCGCTGATCCTGTTGTCGCTGACCTTCCTGATCGGCGTCGGGCAGGCGATCTACAACCCGCCCTGGCAGGCCAGCATGCAGGATCTGGTACCGCGCGACGACCTGCCGGCGGCGGTATCGCTGAACTCGGTCGGTTTCAACCTGATGCGCTCGGTCGGGCCGGCGGTGGGCGGCATCATCACCGCCGCCTTCGGCGCGGCGGCGGCCTTCGCGGTCAACGCGGCCAGCTACATCCCGCTGCTCGGGGCGCTGCTGCGCTGGCATCCGGTGAGCCCGCCCCGCACCACCACGCCCGAGCCCTTCGTCGCCGCCGTGGGCGCCGGGTTGCGCTATGTGGCGCTGTCGCCGAACCTGATGCGGGTGCTGATGCGCGGGGCGCTGTTCGGCTTTTCGGCCATCGTCGTCATGGCGCTGCTGCCGCTGGTCGCCAAGCAGAACCCCTCGGGCGGCTCGCTGCTGTTCGGCCTGCTGCTGGGCTGCTTCGGCCTGGGCGCCATCGCCGGCGCGCTGATCAACCCGCTGGTGCGCGAGCGGCTGGACAACGAGAACGTGGTGCGCGTGGCCTTCGCCGCCTTCGCTGCCTCGGCGCTGCTGCTGGCGTTGACCGAAAGCACCTGGCTGCACGCGCTGGCCATGCTGCCGGCGGGGGCAAGCTGGGTGCTGGCGCTGTCGCTGTTCAACGTCACCGTGCAGCTTTCGACGCCGCGCTGGGTGGTGGCCCGGGCGCTGGCGCTTTACCAGACCGCGGTCTTCGGCGGCATGGCGGTTGGGGCGTGGATCTGGGGCTCGGTCGCCAACATTTACGACGTGAACACGGCGCTGATCGCCGCCGCGGTGCCACTGTTGCTGGGCGCGGTGCTGGGACATTGGCTGCGCATCCCGGAATTCGGCACGCTGGATCTGGACCCGGTGAACCGTTTCCGCGAGCCCGAGCTGGCGCTGGACCTGCGCGGCCGCTCGGGCCCGATCATGGTGATGATCGACTACGAGATCGACCAGCCGGATGTGCCGGAATTCCTGCGGCTGATGGCCCTGCGCCGCAACGTCCGCCGTCGCGACGGCGCCCGCAACTGGGCGCTGCTGCGCGACCTGGAACACCCCGAGCGCTGGACCGAAAGCTATCACATCGCCACCTGGGACGAATATGTCCGCCACAACCTGCGCCGCACCAAGGCCGATTTCCAGACCTACGAAGACCTGCACAAACTGCATCGCGGCGCCGAACCGCCGGTCGTGCATCGGATGATCGAACGCCACACCGTCAGCCTGGACGACGACGTGCCGCTGATCGGCAAGATCGAGGTGCCCTGACCCCTTAGCCACCTTTACCGCCGCCCGGGGCCGGATTAGCGTCGGCCCATGCTGCGCTATCTGACCCGCCGCCTGATCTCGCTTGGCCTGAGCCTGCTCGTGGCCTCGGCGCTGATCTTTTCGGTGGTCGAGCTGGTGCCGGGCGACCCGGCCAGCTTCATGCTGGGCACCGGCGCCCAGCCCGAGACGGTGGCGGCGCTGCGCCAGCAGCTGGGTCTGGACCTGCCCTTGCCGCTGCGCTACCTGCACTGGCTGGGTGGCGTGCTGAGCGGCGACCTGGGCCACAGCTTCACCTACAAGACGCCGGTGGCCGGAATGATCCTTGATCGGATGCAGGTCTCGCTGCCGCTGGCCTTGATGGCGCTGGTGCTGGCGGCGCTGATCGCCCTGCCCATCGGCATGTTCGCCGCAGCAAGGCGCGGCCGGGCGGGCGACACATTGGCGATGGGGGCGACGCAGATCGGCATCGCGCTGCCGAATTTCTGGTTCGCCATGCTGCTGGTGCTGGTTTTTGCGGTGAACCTGCGGCTGCTGCCGGCCGGCGGCTTTCCCGGCTGGGAGCATCCCGGCGCGGCGCTGAAGGCACTGATCCTGCCGGCTTTCGCGCTCGCCCTGCCGCAGGCGGCGATCCTGGCGCGCGTGCTGCGCTCGGCCCTGGTCGAGACGCTGGGACAGGACTATATCCGCACCGCCCGCGCCAAGGGGCTGACTGCCGGGCAGGCATTGTCGCGCCATGCGCTGCGCAACGCGCTGATCCCGGTGCTGACCATCCTGGGCATGCAGTTCTCGTTCCTGCTGGCCGGGGCGATCATCATCGAGAATGTCTTCTACCTGCCCGGCCTCGGCCGGCTGATCTTTCAGGCCATCACCCAGCGCGACCTGATCGTGGTGCAAAGCGCGGTGCTGGTGCTGGTGGCGGCGGTGATCCTGGTCACCTTCCTGGTCGACCTGTCCTATGCGCTGATCGACCCGAGGCTGCGCAGATGAGGGCCTCGCTGATCCTCGGCACCCTGCTTTCCGGGCTGGCGCTGGTCGCGGCGCTGGTCTCGTTCCTGTGGACGCCGGCGGACGTGACGCAGCTTGCCATCGCGCAGAAGCTGCTGCCGCCCTCGGGCCAGCATTGGCTGGGCACCGACCATTTCGGCCGCGACATGCTGTCGATGATTATGGTCGGCGCGCGCACCTCGATCGCGGTGGCGCTGGTCGCCGTCGGAATCGGCATGGGTTTCGGCGTGCCGCTGGGCCTGCTCGCCGCGGCGCGCGGCGGCTGGATCGACGAGGTGGTCATGCGCGGCAACGACCTGGTCTTCGCCTTCCCCAGCCTGGTCATCGCCATCCTGATCACCGCGGCGCTGGGGCCCTCGGCGCTGAACGCGATCATCGCCATCGGCATCTTCAACATCCCGGTCTTCGCCCGCGTCACCCGCGGCGCGGCGCTGCCGATCTGGACGCTGGACTATATCCGCGCCGCGCAGGTCGCCGGCAAGGGCGCGCGCCGGATCAGCCTGCAGCACATCCTGCCGAACATCGCCAACCTCTTGATCGTGCAGGGCACCATCCAGTTCAGCCTGGGCATTCTGGCCGAGGCGGGCCTGTCCTATGTCGGCCTTGGCGCGCAACCGCCCACGCCGAGCTGGGGCCGGATGCTGGCCGAGGCGCAGACCATGGTGGCGCTGGCCCCGCATGTCGCGATCATCCCCGGCCTTGCCATCATCGTGACGGTGCTGGGGCTGAACCTGCTGGGCGACGGGCTGCGCGACGCGCTGGACCCCCGATTGCGCAGGGCGCCATGATCCAGACCGCCAATCTCTCGGTCGAGATCGGCGCGCATGAGATCCTGCGCGGCCTCGACCTGCAACTGCCGCCCGGCCGGATCACCGGGCTGGTCGGCGAAAGCGGCTCGGGCAAGTCCATGGCGGCGCTGGCGATCATGGGCCTGCTGCCCGAGGGCATGCGGACCGAGGGTCGGGTGGATCTGGACGGCCTGAACCTGCTGGACCTGCCCGAACGGGCGCTGTGCCGCATCCGCGGCAAGCGCATCGGCATGATCTTCCAGGAGCCGATGACGGCGCTGAACCCGCTGATGACCATCGGCGACCAGGTGGCCGAGGTGCTGCGCATCCACCAGGGCCTGGACCGCAAGGCGGCGCTGGAACGCGCCCGCGACCGGCTGGATCGGGTGGGCCTTTCCGCGCCGCGCTTTCCGCTGACGCTTTACCCGCACGAGCTGTCCGGCGGCCAGCGCCAGCGCGTCGCCATCGCCCTGGCCATCGCCCTGCGCCCCGAGCTGCTGATCGCCGACGAGCCGACGACGGCGCTGGACGTGACCACGCAGGCCAGGATCCTCGACCTGCTGCGCGGGCTGGTGCGGGACGAAGGCATGGCGCTGCTGCTCATCACCCACGACCTGGCGGTGGTCGCGGGCATCGCCGCCCGCGTGGCGGTCATGCAGCAGGGCCGCATCGTCGAGGAAGGCCCGACCGAGACGGTGTTCCGCCAGCAAAGCCACCCCTATACCCGGGCGCTGTTCGCGGCCTCGACCCATCAGCCGCGGCTGGTGCTGCCCGCCGCGAACCCCCGGCCGCTGCTGCAGGTGGAAGGGGCAATCCGCGCATACCCCCTGCCCCGCCGCGGCCTGACCGCGCCGCGCGGTAGCCTGCGGGCGGTGGACGGCGTCAGCTTCCGCATCGAGGCCGGGGAATCGGTCGGGCTGGTCGGCGAATCCGGCTGCGGGAAATCGACGCTGACCCGGGCGATCCTGGGCCTGGATCCGCTGCAGGGCGGCCGCATCCTGCTGGACGGGCAGGAAATCCGCGCCGGCCGCGCCATGCCGGCCGATCTGCGCGCCCGGATGCAGGTGGTGTTCCAGGATCCGTTCGGCAGCTTCGATCCGCGCTGGCGGGTCGAGCGGCTGGTGGCCGAGCCGTTCCACCTGACCGGCCTGCCCCGCGACTGGCGCGAGCAGGTGGCCGAGGCGCTGTTCGAAGTCGGCATCACCGGCGGCGACGCCATGCGCCGGCGCATCCACGAATTTTCCGGCGGCCAGCGCCAGCGCATTGCCATCGCCCGGGCGCTGATCATCAAGCCGCGCCTGATCGTGCTGGACGAGGCGGTCAGCGCGCTGGACGTGCGGGTGCGGGCGCAGGTGCTGGACCTGCTGGCGCGGCTGCGGGTCAGCCACGGCCTGTCCTACCTGTTCATCAGCCACGACCTGTCGGTGGTGCGCCAGATCACCGACCGGGTGATGATCATGGAAAAGGGCAGGATCGTCGAAACCGGCCCCACCCATGCGGTGATGGACGCGCCGCAGCATCCCTATACGCAAAGCCTGCTGGCGGCGACGCCGCGGATCCCGGCCGCCTGGCAGGCTCACATTCCGGTCAGCCCCCTTGCGCTTGCCCCGCCGGCTTCATAACTGCTGCGGACCCGGACAAAGCGAGACAGGACAGGACAGGACACGCGAAGATTGCGGCAGAACCTCGCCGCCGGCCGGGAAAATCGTCCGGCGGGCGCCGGAAAGCCCGCCTTTCGCCCGTTGATGGGCAGCGGCCTTCCCGCCATGCCCGAATCACCGATTCCCGACCTGGCCCGGCGCAACCGCATGCCGGACCCGCTGCAACCGCGGCCGGCCAAGGATGGTCAAGGCGCCAGCCCCCGCCGGCCGGCGGCAGACGAAATGGCGATGACATTGAATTGTCATGAAAATCGACGGAAGTCCGCACGCATGCCCTGAATGACAACAGGCCCTGCGCAGCCGCAGGGCCTGTTGCTCCTCCCCTGTCATGGCGGCCAGCCTCCCCGCGTAGCCGCCCAGGTATTCCTGATGGTCAGGCGCCGATCAATTCTGCCTGACGCACGATCACTTGTGCCTGACGGATGGACGCGATGTCAACCAGTCTACCTTTGTATACGGTCGCGCCCGCGCCGGTCCGCTTGGCTTCCTCCATCGCCGCCAGGATCTCGCGCGCCTCGGTCACCGCCTGCTCGCTGGGCGAAAACACCTCGTTCGCCAGCGCCACCTGCTTGGGATGGATCGCCCATTTGCCGACCATGCCCAGCGTGGCCGAGCGGCGGGCCTGGGCCCGGAACCCCTCGTCATCGCTGAAGTCGCCGAAGGGGCCATCGACCGGCAGCACGCCATGGGTGCGGCAGGCGGCGACGATGGCGGTCTGCGCCCAGTGCCAGGGATCGGACCAGTGTTTCGCCCCTTCGTGCAGCATGTAGTAGTTTTCCTGGGTGCCGCCGATGCCGGTGGTGGCCATGCCCATGCTGGCGGCGAAATCCGCCGCGCCCAGGCTCATCGCCTGCAGGCGCGGGCTCGCGGCCGCAATCTCCTCGACATGGGTGATGCCGGCGGCGGATTCGATGATCACCTCCAGCCCGATGCGCTTTTGCCGGCCCTTGGCGGCCTCAATGGCCGTCACCAGCGCGTCCACGGCATAGATGTCGGCGGCATTGCCGACCTTGGGGATCATGATCAGGTCCAGCCGCTCGCCGGCCTGCTCCAGCAGGTCCACCACGTCGCGATACCACCAGGGCGTGTCCAGCCCGTTGATCCTGACCGAGAGCGTCTTGGTCCCCCAGTCGATGTCGCCGATGGCCTGGATGATGTTGCGCCGCGCCTGCGCCTTGTCGTCGGGCGCCACCGAATCCTCGAGGTCCAGGTTGATCACGTCGGCGGCCGAGCCGGCCATCTTGGCAAACAGCGCCTCGCGCGAGCCGGGACCGAAAAGCTGGCAGCGGTTCAGGCGGGCGGGCGGGGCGGGTTGCGTGCGGAAGGACATGGCTTGCCTTTCGGGTAAGGATGTTTCAAACGGATCTGCGAAACCGATAGATAATTGCCGCGACTGCATCAAGCCTGTTTTGCAGTTGCGAAAGGACCGAAACCGCCGCCATCTTGACGCCCTGCCGCTTTGGGCGCAGGACCGCGCCACCAGCCGTTGCGAATGGAGAAGGAAAGATGACCCGCACCGTCTATCTGAATGGCGACTATCTGCCGGAAACCGAGGCCAAGGTTTCGGTCTTCGACCGCGGCTTCGTCATGGCCGATGGGGTCTACGAGGTGACGAGCGTGCTGAACGGCAAGCTGCTGGACTTTCCCGGCCACCTGAAGCGCCTGGCGCGCTCGCTGGCCGAATTGCGGATGGGCAACCCGCTGGCGGACGAGGATTGGCTGGCCGTGCACCGCAAGCTGGTCGAACTGAACGATATCGACGAGGGTATCATCTACCTGCAGGTCACCCGCGGCAATCCCGGCGACCGCGATTTCGCCTTCCCGCCCGAGGACACGCCGCAGACCGTGGTGCTGTTCACCCAGGCCAAGCCCGGCCTTGCCGACAATCCGCAGGCCAGGACCGGCCTGCGCGTGGTCTCGGTCGAGGATCTGCGTTGGGCGCGGCGCGACATCAAGACCGTGCAGCTGCTCTATCCGTCGCTGGCCAAGATGGAGGCCAAGGCCCAAGGCGCCGACGACGCCTGGCTGGTCGAGGACGGCTTCGTGACCGAGGGCACCTCGAACAACACCTATATCGTCAAGAACGGCCGGATCATCACCCGCGAGCTGTCGAACGATATCCTGCACGGCATCACCCGCGCCTCGCTGCTGCGCTATGCCGCCGAGGCGCAGATGCAGATCGAGGAACGCCCCTTCACCATCGAGGAGGCCCAGGCGGCGGACGAGGCTTTCTTCACCTCGGCCTCGGCCTTCGTGCTGCCGGTGGTCGAGATCGACGGCGTGTCGCTGGGCGGGGGCAAGCCCGGCCCGGTGGCGACCCGGCTGCGCGAGCTCTATCTGGAAGAATCGTTGAAATCGGCGATCTGAAACGGATGCCCCGGCGCCCAATCCCTGCGCCGGGGCCGCCTGCCCCGTCCCAGGGGTATTTGCAAAACGGTGAAAGCCTGAGGGAGGCGCGGTCGGCAAGGACCGCGCCTGCGGCGCTTAGCTGGCCGCGGCATTCACCACGCTGATGCTGCCGACCGCGTTGACCAGCGTGTCGCGCAGGATCGCCACATCGGCGCCGTCCAGCACCACGCGCACATGGTCGCCGTCCTGCACCAGCTCGTATTCGCCCTCGCCGCTGTAATCCTCGGCCAGGGTGATGACGATGTCGTCGTCGTTGCTGTAGGTGATGTCGGCCGCGCCGCCGGCATCGGAACTCAGCATGTAGGTGTCGTCGCCATCGCCGCCGTCGACAAGATCGCCACCGCCGGCATGGATGGTGTCGTTGCCGTCGCCGCCCAGCAATGTGTCGGGGGCGTCGGCCTCGGAATCATCGGGCGACAGGATCAGGTCATCGTCATCCTCGCCGTCGATGAAGACCGAGCCGCCATTGTCGGTGATGCTGTCGTCGCCGTCGCCGCCGGTGATCGAATGGTTGCCCAGGTTGGTGACGATCGTGTCGTCGCCCTCGCCGCCGTCGATGGTGTCGTCGCCCTCGTTCACGCCGGGGTTCTCGGCGCCGTAGAGGTCGTCGTCATAGCCCAGATAGATCTCGTCGTCGCCCGCATCGGCGCTGACCGTGTCATTGCCATAGCCGGTATAGACCAGGTCGTCGCCGACCCCGCCATCGACCGCGTCATCGCCGCCCCTGGTGCGGATACCGTCGTCACCCGCACCGCCCTGGACCGTGTCGTCGCCATCATCCGCCAGGATGCTGTCGCCATCCTCGGTTCCGACCAGGTTGTCGCCGTTCTCGTCGCCGTTCCCGGTAATCTCGTTGCCGTCGAAAAGCCTGGGGTCATCCGGCTCGGCTTCCGGCGCGTGGTCGTCGTCGTTGCTGGACACCAGCGAGCCGATGCCGACGATGCTGAGAAGGCCGAGCATCAGGAAAATGGTCTGGTTCATGGTGAATTCTCCGAAGCGGTTGCCGGCAAGATAGACCGGCCCCGGCCCGGCCGGCAACCGCCGGAACGGGCCTCCGGCCCGGCCTGAGGCAAATATCCCGCAGGGGGCCCCGCCGCATGCCGCGGCCGCCGGACCCCGCGCTCAGTGGCCGAGGATCTGCGACAGGAACAGCTTGGTCCGCTCGCTGCGCGGATTGTTGAAGAATTCCTTCGGCGTGTTCTGTTCGACGATCTGGCCCTGGTCCATGAAGATCACCCGATGCGCCACCGCCTGGGCGAAGCCCATTTCATGCGTGACGCAGAGCATGGTCATGCCGTCCTCGGCCAGCTCGATCATGGTGTCGAGCACCTCCTTGATCATCTCGGGGTCGAGCGCCGAGGTGGGCTCGTCGAACAGCATGATCCGCGGCCGCATGCACAGCGCGCGGGCGATGGCGACGCGCTGCTGCTGGCCGCCGGACAGCTGGCCGGGATATTTGTTCGCCTGCTCGGGGATCTTGACCTTGGCCAGGAAATGCATCGCCGTCTCCTCGGCCTCGCGGCGCGGGATCTTGCGCACCCAGATCGGCGCCAGGGTGCAGTTCTCCAGGATGGTCAGATGCGGGAACAGGTTGAAATGCTGGAACACCATCCCGACCTCGGAGCGCACCTTGTCGATGTTCTTCAGGTCATGGGTCAGCTCGGTGCCATCGACGATGATCTTGCCGGACTGGTGCTCTTCAAGCCGGTTGATGCAGCGGATCAGCGTCGACTTGCCCGAGCCGGAGGGACCGGCGATGACGATGCGCTCGCCCCGGCCGACATTCAGGTCGATGTCGCGCAGCACGTGGAAGGTGCCGTACCACTTGTTCAGCTTGACGATGTCGATGGCGGTCTCGCCAAGCGGCGTCTGGGTCTGGGTTTGCGTTGCCATGAATTGCTCCTCAGCGATGGTCGCGCTTCAGGCGGCGCTCGAGATACATCGAATAGCGCGACATGCCGAAGCAGAGGATGAAGAAGATCGCGCCGACGAAGATATAGGGCTCCCAATAGGCGCCCTTCCATTCGAAGCTGGCGCGAATGGTGTCGGACATGGCCTTCAGCGGATCGAACAGGCCGACGAAAACCACCAGCGTGGTGTCCTTGAACATGCCGATGAAGGTCGAGACGATGCCGGGGATCGAGATCTTCAGCGCCTGCGGCAGGATGATCAGCCGCTGCGCTTTCCAGTAATCCAGTCCCAGCGCGTCGGCGGCCTCGTACTGGCCCTTGGGCAGGGCGGCCAGGCCGCCGCGGATCACCTCGGCCATATAGGCGGCGGCGAACAGCGTCACCATGATGATGACCCGCAGGATGATGTCGAAGCTGGTGCCCGGCGGCAGGAAGTAGTTGAGCAGCAACGAGGCCACGAACAGCAGCGTGATCAGCGGCACGCCGCGGATGAACTCGATGAACATCACCGCCAGCAGCTTGACCACCGGCAGGTCCGAACGCCGCGCCAGCGCCAGCACGATACCCAGCGGCAGCGACAGCGCGATCCCCGAGACGCCGATGGTGATCGACAGCACGAAGCCGCCGAACTGGTCCGAGGAGACCGGCACCAGCCGCAGCGGCAGGATGGCGGCCAGCGCCTGCGCCGCCGGCTCGGACAGCAGCAGCCACCACAGGGCGGCGGCGACCACCGCCGCGGCAAAGGCGAACATGCCGTAGCGCGCCAAGAGCCGCCAGACCAGGAAGGCCAGGACGAAGCCGGCCAGCGCCATCGCCGGCAGCCACAGCGTACCGCCCCAGAGCAGCCACACCGCGGCGAAGGGATAAAGGCAACTGGCCAGCAGCGCCCAACCCGGCCGGGTCTCGATCAGCGCCGCCCAGGCCGCCATGGCCAGCAGGATGCCCGGCAGCGCCCAGCCGGGGGCGCCGAGCGACAGGGCGATGATCAGGGTCAGCGCCACCGCCAGCCCGATGACGATGCGCCGCGCCTTGCGGCTTTCGGAAAACAGCACCGGCGCCAGCGCCAGGAACAGCATGCCGAAGGCCAGCACCGGCCGCCAATACAGCTCGGGCGGGTAGAAGCCGAAGATGAACTGGTTCCAGCGGTGCTTGATCAGCGCGAAACAGGCGCCGCTCGCCTCGGCGCCCCAGGTCTCGGCGATGATCTTGCGGCACTCGGCCATGCTGCCGGCGTTCCAGACCGAATGCGACAGCCAGGGGCCGACGGTGCCGACGATCACCCAGACGATGCCGACGCCCAGCAGCGTCAGCAGGATGTTGAGCGGCCCCGAGAACAGGTTCTCGCGCAGCCATTTGATCGCGCCGGACTGGGCGACCGGCGGCGGTTCGGGCGGCAGCATGGTCTCGCGCACATAGGCGACGGTTTCGGAATGCGTCTCGCTCATCTCAGCGCTCCTTCAGCTTGACGCGGCTGTTGAAGACGTTCATGCCGCCCGAGATGATCAGGCTGAGCGCCAGGTAGATGCCCATCATCAGCACCATGCATTCCATCTCGCGCCCGGTCTGGTTCAGCGTGGTGCCGCCCAGCGTGCCGCGCAGGTCCATGTAGCCGACGGCGATGGCCAGCGAGCTGTTCTTGGTCAGGTTCAGATATTGCGAGATCAGCGGCGGCACGATCACCCGCAGCGCCTGCGGCAGCACCACCAGCGACATGGTGCGGCGCGGGCGCAGGCCCAGGGCGAAGGCCGCCTCGGACTGGCCGCGGCTGACCGCCAGGATGCCGCCGCGCACGATCTCGGCGATGAAGGCGCCGGTATAGAGCGTCAGCGCCAGCCACAGCACCACGAAGGCGTTGTCCAGATTGATGCCGTCGGCGAAGTTGAAGCCGCGCAGCACCGGCGGGATCAGGTGCAGGCCGAAATACCAGGTCAGCAGCAGCAGCGGCACGGCAAAGAAGGCCAGGCTGATCCACCAGGTCACCGGCCGGCGGCCGGTCCGGTCCTGCACGCGCTGCGCCCGGCGGCGCAGCAGGTGCCGGGCGACGAAGGCGGCGGCGATCACCACCACATAGGCGACGAAAGCCCAGCTGAGCGACTCGCGCCCCAGCGAGATGGTGCCGGGCGGGTTGCTCATGCCCAGCGAGGGGATGGCGGTATAGCGGTTGGTCGGCGCGACCAGGTCGAACAAGATCATGCTCGCCGCCGGGTTGTCGCCGCGATAGGCGTTGGGCGGCGGCATCACCTCGGTGAAGATCGCCAGGCAGACCAGGATCCACAGCAGCAGCGGAATGTTGCGGAAGACCTCGACATAGACGGTCATCAGCCGGGCGATCAGCCAGTTCGACGACAGGCGCAGCACGCCGACGGTCACCCCCAGGACGGTGGCGGCGATGCAGCCCAGCACCGAGACCTGCAGCGTGTTGAGCAGGCCGACGATGGTGGCGCGCAGATGCGTGTCGTCGGAATTGTAGGGGATCAGCTGCTGGGGAATGTCATAGCCCGCGCGGCGGAACAGGAAGTCGAAACTGAAGGACTTGCCCATGATGGCAAGGTTTTTCAGCGTATTGTCGATCAGCCAGCTTGCCGCCAGCATGACCAGGATGAAGACCACGGCCTGGATGGTCAGCGAGCGGTAGCGCCGGTCGTAGATAAGCATCGACAGGCGGAAAGGTGGTTGATCCACCCCCGGATAGGAAACCATATGTCATACCCCCTGCAGCCGGACTTGCTTGCGGGCCTTTGGCCTCTGTTTGCCGGCTTTCCTGTTCGGCGCGCGCGGAAGAGATGCCCCCCGCGCGCCCGGTTCTCAGATGCGCTTACCGGAACGGCATCGCATACATCAGCCCGCCCTGGGTCCATTGCGCGTTCAGGCCGCGCGCCAGCCCGATCGGGGTCTGCTCGCCGATGGTGGCGGCGAAGATCTCGCCATAGTTGCCGCTGGCCTTGATGGCGCGCTTGGCCCATTCGGCATCCAGCCCGATCATCTTGCCCAGGTCGTCGGTGGTGCCCAGCAGGCGCTGCACCTCGGGGTTCTGCGAGGACTTGGCCAGCTCGTCGATATTGGCCGAGGTGACGCCGTATTCCTCGGCGGCGATCAGCGCGTAAAGCGTCCAGCGCGCAATGTCGCCCCAGTTGTTGTCGCCATGGCGCACCGCCGGCCCCAGCGGCTCCTTCGAGATGATCTCGGGCAGGATGATGTGGTTTTCCGGGTCGGCGAAGGCGGCACGGGTGGCGGCCAGGCCCGAGGCATCGGTGGTATAGGCGTCGCAGGCACCGGCCATGTATTGCTGCTCGCCCTCGGCATTGCTGTCGATATTGACCGGCTGATACTCCATGTTGTTGGCCTTGAAGTAATCGGCCAGGTTCAGCTCGGTCGTGGTGCCGGTCTGGATGCAGATGGTGGCGCCGTTCAGTTCCTTGGCCGAGCTGACACCCAGGTCCTTGCGGACCATGAAGCCCTGGCCGTCGTAATAGTTCACGCCGATGAAATCGAGCTTGAGGTCGGTGTCGCGCTGGAAGGTCCAGGTCGAGTTGCGGGCCAGGATGTCCACCTCGCCCGAGGAAAGCGCGGTGAAGCGGGTCTGGCCGGTGGTCGGGACGTATTTCACCTTGGCCGGGTCGCCCAGCACCGCGGCGGCCATGGCCTTGCAGAAGGCGACGTCGAAGCCGGACCAGTTGCCGCTTGCATCGGGGGCTGCGAAGCCGACCAGGCCGGTGTTGACGCCACAGTTCAGCTCGCCTCGTGCCTTGACCTCTTTCAGCGTGTCGCCTTCGGCGGCCAAGGCGCCCGTGGCAGCAAGCGCGACCGCCGTCACGGAGCCGAAGAATACGGATTTCTTCATTGATTTCCCCACTGTTGTTCCGGTCCCGCCAAGGCATGAGCCGAAGTCGGGGCAGCCGACGGGTCCGATTTACCGGGGGACCTGGAGTGCCCCCATAAGCGGCATTGTGCCGATGAAGACCCCTGCGTCAAGAAAGAAGAAAAACGATCTCCTCAGCCCCGGCTCAACAGCCAGAAACGCTCAGAATCGCGCATGGCGGCCAAACGGCCTGCCGCAGCCGCCTCGGCCTCCTCGTCACGGCCCCAGCGTTCCGCCTGAAATTCCTCGTCAATTCGGGACAGCGCATGGGCGGTTCCGGCATCGACCCGGCCGCGGATCACCGCCAGCCCCAGGATCAGCGAGCCGGGCAAAGTCACCAGATCGTGCAGCGCCGTCAGCCCGAAAGGATCCAGCGCCGCGACCTGTGCGCGCAGTTTCAGCAGCACGGCCGGATCCTGCGGCACCGGAATGACCCCATGGGTGATGCGCAGCGGCGCCCGAAGCTCGGTCGCCGCCCAGTCGATCAGCGGATCCCAGCCCTCGGCTTGGGCGCGCACCAGCGCCTCGGGCGCATCGGCGCGATAGGACAGCAGGTCGGTGCCGCCGTAATCGGCCAGCATCCCGACCACCTCGGCGCATTGCGGCATCACCTTCTCGATGGCGGAATTGGCGGCGCGGGTCAGCGGCATGCGGTTCGGGTCGATGACCTGCTGCTGCGCGTCCCATTCCGCGGCGATGGCCGCCGCCAGTGCCTGGGTCGGCAGGATCAGCGGGCTTTTGCCCGGCGTGCGCAGCGGCCGTTCGTCCAGCACCACCTCCCAGCCGCCGCCGGCCGGCCGGGTCGAGGCGGTTGCCCAGAAGCGTCGCGCCTGCCACTCACTCATCGGCCCACTCCTTCAGGGCGCCGGTCAGCGCCGGGTAATCGGGCGCGACCAGCCGTGCCCCGGCAGCCTGCAGTTCGGCAGCCGGGCAGAAGCCCCAGCCGACGCCGAAGCCGGCCACGCCGGCGGACCGCGCCATTTCCATGTCGAAGGTGGAATCGCCCACCATCACCGCCCGCGCGGCCGGCACGCCGGTTTCCGCCAGCGCGCTATGCAGCATCGCCGGATGCGGCTTCGAGGGATGGCCGTCCGCCGATTGCCGGGTGGTGAAGCGGCCGGTCAGCCCATGAGCGTCCAAAATCGCCGCCAACCCCCGCGCCGGCTTGCCGGTGGCGATGCCCAGCACCACCCGGTCCAGCGAGGCCAGCGCTTCAAGGCAGTCCAGCGCGCCGGGATAAAGCGGCGGCAGCGCGCCGGCCGCGCGCGCGGCGATGAAGGATTCGCGATAGCCGGCCACCACGCGCCGCTGCAGGTCGGCCGCGACCTCGGGCAGCAGCCGCTCGACCGCGACCGGCAGCGACAAGCCGACGATGGACAGGATGCGGGCGGGTTCCAGCTCGGGCAGGCCGGCGGCGCTCATGCCGCGGTTCATCGCCTGGGTGATTTCCTGCTGGCTGTCGACCAGCGTGCCGTCGATGTCGAAGATGACCAGTTTCATGCTGTCTCGGCGAAAGGGTCTTCGGGCACGTCGGTTTCCGACCAGCCCAGCGTCTTCCAGGTGCGCGCCATATGCTCGGGCAAGGGCGCGGTGACGGTGATCAGCTTCTTGGTGATCGGATGCTCGAAGCGGATCATGCGGGCGTGCAGATGCAGCTTGCGGCTGATCTCTCCGCCCAGCTGGGCACCCCAGCCGTCGCCCAGGTTCTCCTGCCCCGAGCCGCCATATTTGCCGTCGCCGACAATGGGGTGGCCGATCTCGGCCATATGGGCGCGCAGTTGGTGGGTGCGGCCGGTCACCGGGACCATGGCCACCCAGGAGACCCGGCCGCCAAGCGCGGACAGCACGGCGTAATCGGTATGGGCGCGCTTGGCGCCCTCGGTCGCAGCGACGTCCGAGGGATGCACGGCCATCATCTTCTCGCCCTCGCCGCCCCGGCCGCGGCCCGGCGCCTTGACCAGCCCGTATTTGATCGAGCCCATGCGCGGATGCGGCACGCCGGCCACCGCGGCCCAATAGATCTTGCGGGTCAGCCGGTGGCGGAACGCCTCGGACAGCGCCCGGGCGATGCGGTCGGTGCGCGCCAGCAGCAGCACGCCCGACGTGTCCTTGTCCAGCCGGTGCACCAGCTTCGGCCGGTCCTTGTAGCCGAACATCAAGGCCTCGGTCAGCCCGTCGACATGCCGGTCGCCCTGGCCCGAGCCGCCCTGCGAGGGCAGGCCCGGCGGCTTGTCCAGCGCGATGATATGCTCGTCGCGCCACAGCACGCAGGACTGGATCATCTCGGCATCGGATGGCTTGACGCGCGGCTTCGCCGCCGGCGCGGGGGCGGCGCCCTCGGGCAGCGGCGGCACCCGCACCTCTTGTCCGGCCTCGATGCGGGTATTGGCCTTGACCCGGCCGCCATCGACGCGCAGCTGGCCGGTACGGCACATCTTTTCCACCGCGCCCTGCGTGAGCTGCGGAAACCGCTTCTTCAGCCAGCGGTCGATGCGCTGATCGCCCTCGTCCGCGCCGATGCGGATGGTCTGCACGTTGCTCATGCGAAGATCCCCCGGCCGATGGCCAGCCCGGCGGTGACCGCCGCCAGCGACAACAGCACCGAGCCCAGCACATAGCCGAGCGCGGTGGCGGCGGCGCCGCGTTCCCACAGCGTCATGGTGTCCAGCGCGAAGGCGGAAAAGGTGGTGAAACCGCCCAGCATCCCGGTCAGCAGCAAGGGCGCCAGATGCTGGCCGCCCTTATGCGCCAGCAAGGCGGCCAGCAGCCCCATCGCCAGGCAGCCGGCGACGTTCACGCTCAGCGTGCCCAGGGGGAAGCCGGGGGTCAGCCGGCCAGCCAGGATATTGACCCCGTGGCGCGCCGCGGACCCCAAGGCTCCACCCAGCGCGACCTGAAGAAAGGTGTGTTTCATGCTTTGTCCTCTGCCCGCCGCTTCTGGCGCAGCCCGGCGAACCATTCAACGCGCTTTTTCAGATCGCGCTCGAATCCGCGCTCGACCGGCAGATACAGCACCGGCCGTTTCATCCCGTCCGGAAAGTAGTTCTGGCCCGAGAAGGCGTCCTCGGCATCGTGGTCATAGGCATAGCCCGCGCCATAGCCCTGGTCCTTCATCAGCGCGGTCGGCGCGTTCAGGATATGCGCCGGCGGCATCTGGCTGCCCGATTGCCGCGCCAGCGCCCGCGCGCCCTTGTAGGCGACATAGCCGGCGTTGGATTTCGGCGCCAAGGCCAGATAGATCACCGCCTGCGCCAGCGCCAGCTCGCCCTCGGGACTGCCCAGGCGTTCGTAAAGCGCCCAGGCGTCCAGGCAATGGCGCTGCGCCGCCGGATCGGCCAGGCCGATATCCTCGACCGCCATGCGGGTGATGCGGCGCGCGAGATAGCGCGGATCCTCGCCCCCCTCCAGCATGCGGGCGAACCAGTAAAGCGCGGCGTCGGGGTCGCTGCCGCGCACGGATTTGTGCAGGGCCGAGATCAGGTTGTAATGCTCGTCGCCGGACTTGTCGTATTTCGCCGCGCGCCGCATCAGCCGCTGCGCCAACTGGTCGATGTCGAGCTTGCCGGTTACCTTCCAGGCCATGATCTGCTCGATCAGGTTCAGCGCGGCGCGGCCATCGCCATCGGCCATCTCCAGCAGCCGGTCGCGGGCCTCGGCGGTCAGCGGCAGCGGACGGCCCAGTTCTTGCTCGGCGCGCTGCGCGAGGCGCTCCAGATCGGCGAGGCTCAGGCGCTCCAGCACGATGACCTGGGCCCGCGACAGCAGCGCGGCGTTCAGCTCGAAACTGGGATTCTCGGTGGTGGCACCGACCAGGGTGATGGTGCCGTCCTCCATATGCGGCAGGAAGCTGTCCTGCTGCGCCTTGTTGAAGCGGTGGATCTCGTCGACGAACAGCAGCGTGCCGCGCCCCTGCTGGCGGCGCAGCCGGGCGGCGTCGAAGACCTTGCGCAGTTCCGGCACCCCGGAAAAGATCGCCGAGATCTGCACGAAGGCCAGGTCCGTCTGCTGCGCCAGAAGCCGGGCGATGGTGGTCTTGCCGACCCCGGGCGGTCCCCAGAGGATCAGCGAGGACAGGCTGCCGGCGCCAAGCATGGCGCCAAGCGGGCCGTCGGGGCCAAGCACCTTGTCCTGGCCAACGACATCGGACAGCCGCGCCGGACGGATCCGGTCGGCCAGGGGGCGCGCTGCGCTGCGCGCGGGTTCGCCCGAGGCGGGCTCTGTGTCGAATAGGTCTGCCATGCGGGCGGCATGTTACGTCGCCCGCATCACCGGCGAAAGGCCCTCGATCCGGCGTGACGCATCAGTGCATCTTGGCCGCCAGATTGATCGAGACGCATTGGAAATAGCCGTCGTCGATCCAGACCACCGGGCCCAGGGCCTGCGCGTCCAGGCCGCAGGGCACCAGCCAGCGCGGCCAGGTCGAGGCGACCAGGCAGACCAGCCGCGAGGCGCCAAGCTCGCGGGCGGAATTGGTCATCTCCTGCACCAGGTTGATATGCACCCGGCGGCGTTCCCGCTGCGGGATGGTGTGATCGACGAACAGCCGGCTGGCTTCCCAGGTCCCCGATTCGACCGGCGCCGGACCGTCCAGCAGGTTCTGCGGGATCGAGCCGCCCAGAAGGTCAAGCTGGGCGTCGCGGATCATGTAGGAATACATGCCGCAGCGCGCCGTGGTGGGCGTCAGCCGCACGCCGGCAAGAACGCGGCCGGTTTCGTGGATCGCCACCCAGCGGCTCATGGGCGTGTCGTACTGGTCGAACTCCATGTCGTCGGTCTGGGGCAGGTTCCAGCGTTTCTGGACGATGAAGCTTTGCTTGCGGGCGCGGAAGATGTTCGCGAACAGTTCGCCGTGATTGTGCAGGTTGGCGAAGGAAAGTGTGGTGGTCTGCATTGGTCTTCTCCTGGGGTTTGTGGTGGTGGTGGCCCCCAGGTGTAAACCGCAACGGTGGACGGACCGTTTATAGCAAGCGGTAATCCTTGGCCCGTTGCAGCGCCTCGGCAGTCGTGCGCGCCATCAGCCTTTCGCGCGCCGAAATGAGACGAGCCTTGAATGCGCTTTCCGTAATACCAAGTTTGGCAGCCGCCGCTGCATGACGATCCCCCTCTGCGATACACCGAAGGGCCTCTTGCTGAGCCTTCGTCAGGCTCTCCGGCGGCTCTGTGATATCGTGAAGCCGTCGTACCATTGTCGAGATCGTTTCGATCTCGTCATCCGTGAATTCCCGTTTGTCATGGGCAAAGCAGCAAATCGTGCGCGACTTGATCGGGCCATGCGCCACCGCCAGCCCGTAGCGCAGCCCATGATCCGCGGCGTCCTGAAGAATCGAAAACGGGTCCGGGATGGGCAGCACGCTCCACCGGCAGGTTCCGGTGGTCGAGAAGCCCCAGGCGATGGTGGGATCGCGCAGGGCATAGGCCCGCTCGGAATAGCGCTGCGCCCAGTCCTTGTTATAGGTCTGGAACTGCATCAGCGGTGCAGCGAAGCGAATATGCAGCCCGATGAAATAACCCGCCGGGGCGAGTTTTTTCAGCTTGGCTAGTGCTGCGTTGATTTCCGCGCGAGATGACATGACTTTTTGGACAGATTGCGTTTTCTTGGGTTACCACGAAAAATGGCATGGTTCGCAATGTATTCAAGCAATACCGTGCTTGCGAGTGCCGTTTTTCGCAGTGCCGCAGGGTCAACCTGTCGGCATGTCAACCCATAGCCGCGACCAGCCATCAAAGGCAAGCGTCGCGCTGCCGCAGCAATTCCCGTTTGTTTTCCGACAGCCCCGCACCACCCCAGGCTGCGATTCGTGCCGCAGCGCAGGATTTCCGCCTGCGCGAGGATTTGCGCGGCTGTTGCAAAAAGCCCGCAGCCAGGATTTGGCTGCGGGCTTGAACGGTCTCTTAACCCTAAGAAAGAGCTAAATTTCTTACGATTCGTCGGCAGCCGATTCGGCTTCCAGGCGGGCGCGGTCAGCGGCGCCCTTGGCATCGGCGTCGCGGTCGACCAGTTCGATGATCGCCATCGGCGCCATGTCGCCATAGCGGAAGCCGGCCTTCAGGATGCGGACATAGCCGCCCTGACGGTCCTTGTAGCGGGCGCCGAGCACGTCGAACAGCTTGGCGACATGCTGGTCCTGCTTCAGCTGCGCATCGGCCTGACGGCGGGCGTGCAGGTCGCCGCGCTTCGCCAGCGTGATCAGCTTCTCGACGATCGGGCGCAGTTCCTTGGCTTTCGGCAGCGTGGTCTTGATCTGCTCGTGCTCGATCAGCGAGCCGGCCATGTTGGCGAACAGCGCCTTGCGGTGTTCGTGGGTGCGGTTCAGGCGGCGGTAGCCGCGGGCGTGACGCATGATGATTCTCCTATGACGTCTTTTGCTTTGTCCGGCGGCCCATGCGTGCGGGCCGCTCTCCTTGGGGCAGGATTGCCCAGATTTCCGGGGGCGCGCATCGCGTACACCATGTGTACACAGGCCGTGCACCGGGCGTATGACGCCCCCGGTATTGGCTTAGAACTGGTCGTCGAAACGCTTGGCCAGATCCTCGATGTTCTCCGGCGGCCAGTCCACGACATCCATGCCGAGATGCAGGCCCATGCCCGAGAGCACTTCCTTGATCTCGTTCAGCGACTTGCGGCCGAAGTTCGGGGTGCGCAGCATCTCGGCTTCGGTCTTCTGGATCAGGTCGCCGATATAGACGATGTTGTCGTTCTTGAGGCAGTTCGCCGAACGCACCGACAGTTCCAGCTCGTCGACCTTCTTCAGCAGGCGCGGGTCGAATTCCAGCCCGTCCTCGGCATCCGAGCGGGTGGCGGTTTCCGGCTCGTCGAAGTTCACGAACACCGAAAGCTGGTCCTGGATGATGCGCGCGGCATAGGCCACGGCGTCTTCCGGGGTCAGCGAACCGTCGGTCTCGACCTTCATCGTCAGCTTGTCATAGTCCAGCACCTGGCCCTCGCGGGTCGGCTGCACCTCGTAGCTGACGCGCTTGACCGGCGAGAAGATGGCGTCGATCGGGATCAGGCCGATGGGCGCGTCCTCGGGACGGTTCTTGTCGGCGGCGACGTAGCCCTTGCCGTTGGCGACGGTCAGCTCCATGTGCAGCTCGGCGCCGTCGTCCAGGTGGCAGATCACATGGTCGCGGTTCAGGATGGTGATGCCGGCCGATTCCTGGATGTCGCCGGCCTTGACCTCGCCCGGGCCCTTGGCCGAGAGCGCCAGGCGCTTGGGCGCGTCGACGTCCATCTTCAGCGTCACGCCCTTGAGGTTCAGGACGATGTCGGTCACGTCCTCGCGCACGCCGGGGACGGACGAGAATTCGTGCAGCACGTTGTCGATCTGCACCGAGGTGATCGCCGCGCCCTGCAGCGAGGACAGCAGCACCCGGCGCAGGGCGTTGCCCAGCGTCAGGCCGAAGCCCCGCTCGAGCGGTTCCGCGACCACGGTGGCCACGCGGGACGAATCGGCACCCGGCTTGATTTCAAGCTGGGTGGGCTTGATGAGTTCGGCCCAGTTCTTGTGGATCATGCGTTTGCCTCCATACCTGTTCCCGAGCCCATGACCGTGGCCGGAAACGCCCGAGGTGAAATGCGTAAAGCGCGCCCCGCACGGGACAACCCCGCGCGGAACGCGTCAAAATCCCAAAGGATCAGACCCGGCGGCGCTTCGGCGGGCGGCAGCCGTTATGCGCGATCGGGGTCACGTCACGGATGGCCGTGATGTTGAAGCCGACCGCGGCCAAGGCGCGCAGCGCCGATTCGCGGCCCGAGCCGGGGCCCTGCACTTCGACTTCCAGCGTGCGGACGCCGTGTTCCTGCGCCTTCTTGCCGGCGTCTTCGGCAGCCATCTGGGCGGCATAGGGGGTCGACTTGCGCGACCCCTTGAAGCCCATGGTGCCGGCCGACGACCAGGAGATCGCGTTGCCCTGCACATCCGAGATCAGGATCTTGGTGTTGTTGAAGGACGAGTTCACATGCGCCACGCCAGTGGCGATGTTCTTGCGTTCCTTGCGCTTGATGCGGGTTTTATCGCGTGCCATGTCCGTTCCCCCTTATTTCTTCTTGCCGGCGATGGGCTTCGCCGGGCCCTTGCGGGTGCGGGCATTGGTGTGGGTGCGCTGGCCGCGGACCGGCAGGCCGCGACGGTGGCGCAGGCCCCGGTAGGAACCCAGATCCATCAGGCGCTTGATGTTCATCTGCGTCTCGCGGCGCAGGTCGCCCTCGACGGTGTAGTTGGCGTCGATGTATTCGCGGATCTTCAGAACTTCGGCATCCGACAGCTCGTTGACGCGGCGCGTCGGCTCGATGCCGACGGCGGTCACGATCTCGCCGGCGAATTTCGAGCCGATCCCGTGGATATAGGTCAGTGCGATCGGGACGCGTTTCCCGGTCGGAATGTTGACGCCAGCAATACGAGCCACGCGTTTTTCCTTTTCATGTTGCGGTTCCGTAGCACCGGAACCTTTTTTCACAACCAAAGACCCGAAAGCCATGCCTTCGGGCCTTGAAGCGACACCCGGGGTCGGGTGATTCTCTTTCGAGATGTTGCGAATTACGGGATTCGCGGGCCAAGGTCAACCCTAGGTCGGAATGCGGTCCAGAACCTTGGCGACCGCGGCGGCGACCGCGTCGATCTCGGCCAGGCCGTCCACCGGATGCAGGTTGCCCTTGACGTAGTAGTAGCCGATCAGCGGCGAGGTCTTCTTGTAATACTCCATCAGCCGGGTCTTGAGGCTGTCCGCATTGTCGTCGGCGCGGCGGCGCAGGTCGGTCGAGCCGCAGACGTCGCATGTGCCCGGCTCTTTCGTCGGCTTGGTCTGATCGTGATAGACCTCGCCGCAATTGCCGCAGGTGAAGCGGCCCGAGATGCGCGCGACCAGCGCCGCGTCATCCACCCGCATCTCGATCACCGCGTCGATGCGCTGGTCCATCTCGGCCATCAGCGCCTGCAGCGCGTCGGCCTGGGCCAGGGTGCGCGGGAAGCCGTCGAAGATGAAGCCCTTGCCGCCCTGTCCCAGCTTTTCGCGGATCAGGCCGATGACGATCTCATCCGTGACCAGCTCGCCGCGGTCCATGACCTCGGCCACGCGCTTGCCCATCTCGGTGCCCGAGCTGCGGGCCTCGCGCAGCATGTCGCCGGTGGAGAGCTGGACCAGGCCCCGCTCGTCGATCAGGCGCCGGGCCTGGGTGCCTTTGCCGGCGCCGGGCGGGCCCAGCAGAATGATGTTGATCGCCATGTAGTCGTCCCTCTCCTACCCTTATGATGGGCCTTGCCCCTAGCGCCGCGCCGGGGCCTTGCGGGGCTTGGCCGTCCCGGTCTTGCCGCGCTTGCCGCGCAGCTGCGACTTCTCGATCAAACCTTCGTATTGATGCGCGAGCAAGTGGCTTTGCACCTGGTTGATCGTATCCATCACCACGCTGACCACGATCAGCACCGAGGTGCCGCCGAAATAGAACGGGATCGCCAGCTGGTCGCGGATGATCTCGGGCAGCAGGCAGACGAAGGCCAGATAGGCCGAGCCGATCACCAGCACCCGGGTCACCACATAGGTCAGGTAATCCTCGGTGCGCTTGCCGGGGCGGATGCCGGGGATGAAGCCGCCCTGGTTCTTCAGGTTCTCGGCCACGTCCTCGGTCTTGAAGCTGACGTTGAAGGTGTAGAAATAGGTGAAGAACACGATCATCGCCGCGAAGAACAGCAGATAGAGCGGCTGGCCGGGACCGAAATAGGCCAGGACGGTGGACATCACCGGGCCGGTCTGGTTGCCCGAGAAGGTCGAGATCGTCACCGGCAACAGCAGCAGCGAGCTGGCGAAGATCGCCGGGATCACGCCGGCCGGGTTCACCTTGATCGGCAGGTGGCTGGACTGGCCGTCATAGATCTTCATCCCGACCTGGCGGCGCGGATACTGGATGTGGATCTTGCGCAGCGCCCGCTCCATGAACACCACGAAGCCGATCACCGCGGCGACCATGACGATCACCCCCAGGATCACCGGGGTCGAGATGGCGCCCGAGCGGCCCTGGGCCAGGAACTGCGCCAGATGGCCGGGAATCTCCGCCACGATGCCGACGAAGATGATCAGCGAGATGCCGTTGCCGATGCCGCGGGCGGTGATCTGCTCGCCCAGCCACATCAGGAACATGGTGCCGCCGACCAGGGTGATCACCACCGAGGCGCGGAAGAACATCCCCGGCTCATGCGCGAGGTTGCCGTGTTCCAGGCTGACCGCCAGACCCCAGGCCTGAAACAGCGCCAGCGCCACGGTGCCGTAGCGGGTATACTGGTTGATCTTCTTGCGGCCGGTCTCGCCCTCTTTCTTCAGCTGCTCCAGCGCCGGCACCATCGAGGCCATCAGCTGCACGATGATCGAGGCCGAGATATAGGGCATGATCCCCAGCGCGAAGACGCCCATCCGCCCCAGCGCGCCGCCGGTGAACATCGACAGGATGCCGCCGATGCCGGACTGGGCCTGGTCCATGAAGTTGCGCAGGCTCGCGCCGTCGATGCCGGGCACCGGGATATAGGTGCCGAGGCGATAGATGATGAGAAGTCCGAGCGTGAACCAGATCCTCTGGCGAAGCTCGGTCGCCTTGCCAAGCGCGCCCCAGGAAAGGTTCGCGGCCATCTGTTCTGCGGCTGACGCCATTCTTGTGCCCCTTCATGGCAGCGCCGCCGGATCGTTTCCCGATCCCGCGGCGCCTGGAAAACTTGACAGCTATCTATGGGGCGCGGCCGCGCCCTTCAACAGCTTATTCGGCGGCAGCCGCGGCTTCCTTGGCCGGGCGGGTGACGGTGAGCTTGCCACCGGCCTTCTCAACCGCCTCGACGGCGGCTTGCGACGCACCGGCGACGGTCAGGGTCAGGGCGGCTTTCAGCTCGCCCTTGGCCAGCACGCGCACGCCGTCCAGCTTGCGGCGGATGACGCCGGCCGCGACCAGCGCGTCCTCGGTCACTTCGGCTTTCGCGTCGAGCTTGCCGGCATCGACGAAGGTCTGCAGCTGGCCCAGGTTCACCACCGCGAAGTCCAGGCGATTCGGCTTCGAGAAGCCGCGCTTGGGCAGCCGGCGGTAAAGCGGCATCTGGCCGCCTTCGTAGCCGTTCAGCGCCACGCCCGAACGCGAGGTCTGGCCCTTGATACCACGGCCGGCGGTCTTGCCCTTGCCCGAGCCGGGGCCGCGCGCGACGCGCTTCTTCTTGCGGTTCGCGCCGGGATTGTCGTGAAGTTCATGCAGTTTCATATCGCTTCTCCTTGGCCGGAAGCGCCCCATGAAGCGAAGGGGGCGGACACGGCATTTCTTGCTTGTTGAGTCGTCAGTGTCACGAGGAACACCGGCGGCTTCTACCGGCTGCGCCCGCTCGGGTCAAGCTGGCAGCGCCGGGGCGCGGCGGGCGCTCAGAATTCCAGCCAGCTGCCCAGCTTCAGCGCCAGTTCGCCCCCGCCGGTCAGCGGCGCGATCACCCCCAACTCCAGCTTGGCCGGGCCGGCGAGGTCGCGCAGCGCCGAAACCGCCAGCCGGCCGGAAAAGCCGGTATCGTCGCGCTGCTCGAAGCGGAACTGCTGGATCAGCAGCAGATCGCCCCGCGCCTGCCAGCCCAGCGTCAGGTCCAGCTTGTGGGTGACCGCGGGGGTCAGATAGGTCGGGTCCTCCCAGACCACGTTCGGCTCCTCGGGGTATTCCAGGGTCAGCGCCGCGAGCTTCGAGCGGCTTTCCACCGTCAGCCAGCCGTCGCCGGGAATGCGGCGCAGCAGCGGGATGCTGTCGAACCCCCTGCCCCAGGCCGTGGCCAGCTGCCCCATCGGGTGATAGCGCCCGTCGCGCCGGATCGCCCCCAGACCCAGCGACATGGCCCAGCGGTTCGGCCCCTCGGCCCGGTCGAGCGCCCGCTGCCACCAAAGCAGGATCGTCCGCTCGCCCCGCGCATCGCCCAGTTCCAGCCCCAGCGTGTCGCGCCGGCCGAGCCCGTATTCCGCGTAAAGGCTGGCATAGCGGTTGCCGTCGCGGTCCTGCTCGGCCGAGACCGCGGCGAAGACGCGGCCGGGATCGCGCGCCCATGGCCCGGCCAGAGCGGCCGGCACCGGCGGCAGCAGCAGCAGCAGCAGCGCCAGACAGCAGAGAATGCCGCGCATGTTCCGCCCCCGTCCCACGCGTCCCCATCGACGCGAGGCTAGAGGCAAAGGGTTAGCGAATGGTTAACACGACAAGGAAAAACGCCCCGGATCTCTCCGGGGCGTTTCGAAATTCCGCGCGCCGGGCTGAAATCAGCCGCGCTCTTCGATGATGACCGCCAGATGCGGGATCTTGGCGACCATGCCGCGCACGGCCGGGGTGTCTTCCAGCTCGCGGGTGCGGTTCATCTTGTTCAGGCCCAGGCCCTTCAGCGTCTCGCGCTGGATGGCCGGGCGGCGGATCGGCGAGCCGATCTGCTTGACGACGATGGTTTTAGCCATTGCAGCCTCTCCTTACGCTTCGACCGCGGCGTCAGCCGGCTTGTCGGTGGACGGCAGGATCTCGGCCACCTTCTTGCCACGACGCTGGGCGACGTTGCGGGGCGAGGCTTCCTTCTTGAGGCCGTCGATGGTGGCGCGGATCATGTTGTAGGGGTTCTGCGAGCCCTGCGACTTCGCCACCACGTCCTGAACGCCCAGCATCTCGAACACGGCGCGCATCGGGCCGCCGGCGATGATGCCGGTCCCCGGGACGGCGGTGCGCATGATGACCTTGCCGGCGCCGTGCCGGCCCTCGATGTCATGATGCAGGGTGCGGCCGTCGCGCAGCGGCACGCGGATCAGGCCGCGCTTGGCCTGCTCGGTCGCCTTGCGGATCGCCTCGGGCACTTCTTTCGCCTTGCCCTTGCCGAAACCGACGCGGCCGCGCTGGTCGCCGACGACCACCAGGGCCGCGAAGCCGAAGCGCTTGCCGCCCTTGACGGTCTTCGAGACGCGGTTGATCGCGACCAGACGGTCGGCGAATTCCGGGGTTTCCTCGCGCTCTTCGCGGCGGCCCCGACGATGTTCACGTTCTGCCATGCAGGCATTCCTTGTAATCTGGCGCGCGATCCGCGCCGTTGAAACCAATCCTGGTGGGCGGCCGCGCGGGCGGCCAACCCCCGGATCATCGGGGCGGCACGCCCGTATCGGAAAGCGCCGCCCGCATCAGATCAGAACTTCAGACCGCCTTCGCGGGCTGCGTCGGCCAGAGCCTTGATCTTGCCGTGGAACAGGAAGCCGCCGCGGTCGAAGATCACCTCTTCGACGCCGGCCTGCTTCGCGCGCTCCGCAATGGCAGCGCCGATCTTGGCCGCGGCTTCCAGGTTGTTCTTGCCGACAACGCCCAGGTCCTTTTCCAGCGACGAGGCGGCGGCCAGGGTGACCCCCTTCACGTCGTCGATCACCTGGACGCTGATGTTCTTGGAAGAACGGTGAACGGACAGCCGCGGACGACCGTCCGAGATGGCCCGCAGTTTGTTCCGCACGCGCAGGCGGCGCTTCTGGAACAGCTCTCTTTTGTTCAGTGCCATTTTCGCGCCCCTTACTTCTTCTTGCCTTCCTTGCGGAAGACGACCTCACCCTTGTAGCGGATGCCCTTGCCCTTGTAGGGCTCGGGGCGACGCCACTCGCGGATGTTCGCGGCGACCTGGCCGACCAGCTGCTGGTCGATGCCCTCGACCACGATCTCGGTCTGCTTCGGCGCCGTGATGGTCACGCCTTCCGGCGTTTCGAAGTTCACGTCATGCGAATAGCCCAAGGCGAGCTTGAGGGTCTTGCCCTGCATCTGGGCGCGGTAGCCGACGCCCTGGATTTCCAGCTCTTTCTTGAAGCCTTCGCTGACGCCGACGGTCAGGTTCTCGACCATCGAGCGGGTCATGCCCCATTGCTGCCGGGCGCGCTTGGACTGGCCGCGCGGGGTCACCTTGACGGCACCCTCCTCGAGGCTCAGCGTCACGTCGTCGGTCGCGGTGAAGCTGCGGGCGCCTTTCGGGCCTTTCACTTCGATCGTCTGACCCTTGATCTCTGCGGTCACGCCCTTGGGGAGGGCGACCGGCTTTTTACCAATCCGAGACATCTCTGCCCTCCTTAGAACACGGTGCAGAGGACTTCGCCGCCAACATTGGCGTTGCGAGCCGCTGCGTCCGACATCACGCCTTTCGGCGTCGAGACGATGGAAACACCAAGACCGTTGCGGACCTGCGGGATTTCCTTGGCGCCGGCATAGACGCGGCGGCCGGGCTTGGACACGCGGGCCAGTTCGCGGATCACCGGAGTGCCTTCGAAATACTTCAGGCTGATTTCCAGTTCCTTGTGACCGGCCTCGGTGGTCACTTCTTCATAGCCGCGGATGTAGCCCTCGGCTTTCAGCACGTCCAGAACCCAAGCGCGCAGCTTGGAGCCCGGGGTGCGGACGGTCGATTTGCCGCGCATCTGAGCGTTGCGGATGCGGGTCAGCATATCGCCGAGCGGATCGTTCATCGACATATTGCCCCCTTACCAGCTCGATTTGACCATGCCGGGGATCTGGCCGAACGAGCCGAGCTCGCGCAGCATGATCCGCGACAGTTTCAGTTTACGGTAATACGCATGCGGACGGCCGGTGAGCTGGCACCGGTTGTGCAGGCGCGTCGCCGAGGAGTTGCGCGGCAGTTCAGCCAGCTTCAGGCTTGCCTTGAAGCGCTCTTCCATCGGCAGGGACTGATCGTGGACGATCTCGTTCAGCGCGGCGCGCTTGGCGGCGTATTTCTGAACCAGACGCTCGCGCTTCTTCTCGCGCTCGACCATGGATTTCTTAGCCATATCTTCTTCCCTCCGCGATCAGCTGTTGAACGGCATGTTGAATGCCTTCAGCAGAGATTTCGCTTCCGCGTCGGTCTTCGCGGTGGTGCAGATGATGATGTCCATCCCCAGAACTTCGTCGACCTTGTCGAAGTTGATTTCCGGGAAAACGATGTGCTCCTTCAGGCCCATGGCATAGTTGCCGCGGCCGTCGAAAGCCGTGCCCTTGACGCCGCGGAAGTCGCGGACGCGCGGCAGCGCGATGGTGACCAGGCGGTCGAGGAATTCGTACATCCGGTCGCCGCGCAGCGTGACCTTGCAGCCCAGCGGCATTTCCTCGCGGACGCGGAAGCCGGCGATCGACTTCTTGGCCTTGGTGATCACCGCCTTCTGGCCGGCGATCAGCGACAGCTCCTCGGCGCCCTGCTTGACCTTCTTGGTGTCCTTGACCGCCTCGCCGACGCCCATGTTCAGGACGATCTTGTCCAGGCGCGGGATCTGCATGTCGTTCTTGTAGCCGAACTCTTCCTTCAGGGCAGCGCGGATGCTGTCCTTGTAGAGCGACTTCAGACGCGGGGTGTAATTGGCTTGGTCCAGCATCAGATCACGTCTCCCGTGGTCTTGGCGAAACGGACCTTCTGATCGCCTTCCACGCGGAAGCCGACGCGGGTCGCTTTGCCGTTCTTGTCCAGCAGCGCCAGGTTCGACAGGTCGATCGGCATGGCTTTCGCCACCCGGCCGCCCTGGGCGGTCTGGGTCTGGCGCTGGTGACGGATCGCGATGTTGACGCCGTCAACGACCGCCTTGTTCTCTTTCGGGAACACCGCGGTGATCTCGCCCTGCTTGCCCTTGTCCTTGCCGGCCAGCACGACGACCTTGTCGCCCTTTTTGAGCTTCGCAGCCATCACAGCACCTCCGGCGCAAGCGAGATGATCTTCATGAAGTTCTTGGCGCGCAGCTCGCGCACGACCGGCCCGAAGATACGGGTGCCGACCGGCTCGCCCTGGTTGTTCAGGATTACGGCGGCGTTGCGGTCGAAGCGGATCGAGGTGCCGTCCTCGCGCTTCACTTCTTTGGCGGTGCGCACGACGACGGCCTTGCGGACGTCACCTTTCTTCACGCGGCCGCGCGGGATGGCCTCCTTGACGGAGACGACGATGATGTCGCCCACCGACGCATAGCGACGGTGCGAACCACCCAGAACCTTGATGCACTGCACCCGGCGCGCGCCGGAGTTGTCAGCGACATCCAGATTGGTCTGCATCTGGATCATTTGGTTACTCCCGACCTTTGGGGACCGGCACGACCATGATCATGGGCCGGCCCCAGGGTATCGATTAAACTGGGCCTCAGGCCGAAGCCTCGGCGGCTTCGGTCAGCACGGTCCAGCGCTTGGTCTTCGAGATCGGCGCACATTCGACGATGCGAACGGTGTCGCCGACCTTGAACTGGTTCTGCGCGTCATGCGCGCGGTATTTCTTCGACGACCGCACGATCTTGTGCAGCAGCGGATGCTTGAAGCGACGCTCGACCAGGACGGTGACGGTCTGTTCGTTCTTGTCGCTGACGACCTTGCCTTGCAGGATGCGTTTGGGCATGGACCGGGCTCCTTAGTTCGACGCCGCGGCTTCCGCCGCTTTCTGGTTCAGAATGGTTTTCACACGGGCGACGTCACGACGGACGGCACGCATGCGGGCGGTCGATTCGAGCTGGCCGGTGGCCTGCTGGAAGCGCAGGTTGAACGCTTCCTTCTTCAGCGCGAGCAGCTGATCCTTCAGCTGGTCCGGCGTCTTGTCTTTCAGTTCCTGCGCCTTCATGCGCCTGTTCCTTTCAACATCACCGGAGAGCCCCTGCCATGCAGGGCCACCCTGATTCCGGTGGAGTTTCGTGATGAAGGCCTGCCCATACAGGCATCGCCGGTTCTTGGCAACCCCGATTGTCGGGCCAGGCCGAAAATGCGGCGCCCCGCCACTGTCGCGGCGGGGCGCCAAACTGCATGCGGTGGCGAATTACCAGTCTTCGCGCGCGACGATGCGGGTCAGCACCGGCAGCTTCTGCGCGCCCAGGCGCAGGGCTTCGCGGGCGATGACGTCGTTCACGCCGTCGATCTCGAACATGATCCGGCCGGGATGGACGCGGGCCGCCCAGTAATCGACCGAACCCTTGCCCTTACCCATCCGCACTTCGGTCGGCTTCGAGGAAACCGGCACGTCCGGGAAGATCCGGATCCAGACCCGGCCCTGACGCTTCATGTGGCGGGTGATCGCGCGGCGGGCCGCCTCGATCTGACGCGCGGTGACGCGCTCGGGCTCGATGGCTTTCAGCGCGTAGGAGCCGAAGTTCAGGTTGAACCCGCCCTTGGCCTCGCCGTGGATGCGGCCCTTGTGCTGTTTGCGGAACTTGGTCCGTTTCGGTTGCAGCATTGCTTCTTCTCCTTAGCGCGCGTCGCGGTCGCGATCACGGCGCGGACCGCGGGGCGACGGGCCGTCCTGCGCTTCGGTGGCGCGGCGGTCGCGGGCCTGCGGGTCGTGCTCCATGATCTCGCCCTTGAAGATCCAGACCTTCACGCCGATGATCCCGTAGGGGGTCGTGGCTTCCGACAGCGCATAGTCGATGTCGGCGCGCAGCGTATGCAGCGGCACCCGGCCCTCGCGGTACCATTCGGTGCGGGCGATCTCGGCGCCGCCCAGACGGCCGGCGACATTCACCCGGATCCCCAGCGCGCCCATGCGCATGGCGTTCTGCACCGCGCGCTTCATGGCGCGGCGGAACGACACCCGGCGCTCGAGCTGCTGGGAGATCGACTCGGCCACCAGCTGGGCGTCCAGCTCGGGCTTGCGGACCTCGACGATGTTGAGGTGCAGTTCCGAGCTGGTGAAGTTCGCCAGCTTCTTGCGCAGGGTTTCGATATCGGCGCCCTTTTTGCCGATGATGACACCCGGACGCGCAGCATAGATCGTGACGCGGCACTTCTTGTGCGGACGCTCGATGATGACGCGGCTGACGCCGGCCTGCTTGGCTTCCTTGTGGATAAAGTCGCGGATCTTCAGGTCTTCCAGCAACAGGTTGCCGTAGTCCTTGTCATCCGCATACCAGCGGCTGTCCCAGGTGCGGTTGACCTGGAGACGCATCCCGATGGGGTTTACCTTCTGACCCATTACGCGCGCTCCTCGACCTGACGCACCTTGATGGTGATTTCCGAAAACGGCTTCATGATCTTGCCGTAACGACCACGGGCGCGCGGACGGCCACGCTTCATGACCAGGTTCTTGCCGACCCAGGCCTCGGCGACGACCAGATTGTCGACATCGAGGTTATGGTTGTTCTCGGCATTGGCGATGGCCGATTGCAGGCACTTCTTCACGTCGCCGGCGATGCGCTTGTGCGAGAAGGTCAGGTCGGCCAGGGCCTTGTCCACCTTCTTGCCGCGGATCAGCGCCGCAACGAGGTTCAGCTTCTGCGGCGAGGTGCGAAGCATCTTGGTCTTCGCAAACGCCTCGTTCTCCGCCACGCGGCGCGGATTCTGTTCCTTACCCATGGGGATTACTTCCTTTTCGCTTTCTTGTCGGCGGCGTGACCGTAATAGGTCCGGGTCGGCGAATACTCACCGAACTTCTGGCCGATCATCTCCTCGGTCACGGCGACCGGGATGTGCTTGTGACCATTGTAGACGCCGAAGGTCAGGCCGACGAATTGCGGCAGAATGGTCGAACGACGCGACCAGATCTTGATGACATCCGACTTGCCGGCATCGCGGGCTTTTTCGGCCTTGCGAAGCACATAAGCGTCGACAAAGGGGCCCTTCCAGATAGAACGTGCCATGGATTAACGCCCCTTCTTCGCGTGACGCGACCGCAGGATATACTTGTCGGTCGATTTGTTCGAGCGGGTCTTGGTGCCCTTGGTGCCCTTGCCCCAAGGAGTGACCGGGTGACGGCCGCCCGAGGTCCGGCCTTCACCACCACCATGCGGGTGGTCGATCGGGTTCATGGCGACGCCGCGCACGCTCGGGCGGATGCCCTTGTGGCGGTTGCGCCCGGCCTTGCCGAGATTCTGGTTCGAATGGTCCGAGTTCGACACGGCGCCGATGGTCGCCATGCATTCCTGGCGCACCATGCGCAGCTCGCCCGAGCTGAGGCGGATCTGGGCATAGCCGCCGTCGCGGCCGACGAACTGGGCATAGGTGCCCGCCGAGCGGGCGATCTGGCCGCCCTTGCCGGGCTTCAGCTCGACGTTGTGGACGATGGTGCCGATCGGCATGCCGCTGAAGGGCATGGCGTTGCCGGGCTTCACGTCGACCTTGATGCCGGCGACGACCTTGTCACCCACGGCCAGACGCTGCGGGGCCAGGATATAGGCCTGCTCGCCGTCTTCGTATTTGATCAGCGCGATGAAGGCGGTGCGGTTGGGATCGTATTCGATCCGCTCGACCGTGGCCGAAACATCGAACTTCGTGCGTTTGAAATCGACGATGCGGTAGAGACGCTTCGCCCCGCCGCCCTTGCGGCGCATCGTGATCCGTCCGGTGTTGTTCCGGCCGCCGTTCTTGGTCAAACCCTCGGTGAGGGTTTTGACCGGGCGCCCTTTCCAAAGCTCCGAACGGTCGATCAGAACCAGCCCACGCTGGCCAGGCGTCGTCGGTTTATACGACTTGAGTGCCATGCTCTCTGTCTTCCGTTGCTTTGGACCGTGATTGGTCCGTTTCAGTCAAAAACTGACGGCCCCGCTGCCGGGGCCGTCGATTCGCGGTGTCTTATCAGAGGCCGGTCGAGACGTCGATGCTGTTGCCAGCTTCCAGCGTCACATAGGCCTTCTTCACGTCCGAGCGCACGCCGGGGCGGCCGCGGAAACGCTTGACCTTGCCCTTGGTGATGGTCGTGTTCACAGCCTTCACCTTGACGTTGAACAGGGCTTCGACGGCCTGCTTGATCGCCGGCTTGTTCGAATCCTTGGCCACCTGGAAGACATAGGCGTTGGCGTCGGACACCAGCGTCGCCTTCTCGGTGATCAGCGGCTTGACGATCACGTCGTAATGTTCGGGTTTCACGCTCATTTCAGGCGAGCCTCCAGAGCTTCGACACCGGCGCGCGTCAGCACGAGCGTGTCGCGACGCAGGATGTCATAGACGTTGGCACCGATCGAGGGCAGCACATCGACGCCTTCGAGGTTGCGGGCGGCGCGGGCGAAGTTCTCGTTCACTTCGGCGCCGTCGATGACCAGAACCCGCTTCCAGCCGTTTTCCTTGACCGCCTTGGCGACGGCCGCGGTCTTGGCTTCGGCGATGTTCAGGCTGTCCACGACCACCAGCTCACCCGCGGCGGCCTTGGCCGACAGGGCGTGCTTCAGGCCAAGCGCGCGGACCTTCTTGGGCAGATCGAAGGCGTGCGAGCGCGGGGTCGGACCCTTGTAGACGCCGCCGTGACGGAAGATCGGCGCCTTGCGCGACCCGTGGCGGGCGCCGCCGGTGCCCTTCTGGCGGTAGATCTTCTTGGTCGAGTAGCTGACATCCGACTTGCCCAGCACCGAATGGGTGCCCGCCTGCGCCTTCGCACGCTGCCAGCGCACGACGCGGTGCAGCAGGTCCGCACGCGGCTCGAGCCCGAAGATGTCATCGCTCAGGTCGATGTCACCGGCCTTGCCGGCGTCGAGCGTGATCACATCGAGTTTCATTTGCTTTCTCCTTCGGGCGCGGCGTTGTCGTCAGCGGCACCGTCAGCAGCCTTCTCGGCCTCGATCGAAGCCTGGGCCTCGGCCAGAGCAGCCTCTTGCGCAGCGGCTTCGGCCTCGGCCGCGGCCTTGCGGGCGGCTTCCTCCTCGGCGGCGGCGGCAGCGGCGGCCTCCTCGGCCAGACGCGCGGCTTCCTTGGCTTTCGCGCGGGTCGCGGCGGGGAAGATCGTGGCTTCGGCCAGCGGCTTCTTCACGGCGTCCTTGATGGTGACCCAGCCGCCCTTGGAGCCCGGCACCGAGCCCTTGACCATGATCAGGCCACGCTCGGCATCGGTCTTGACGACCTGCAGGTTCTGGGTGGTGACGCGGACGGCACCGAGATGACCCGCCATCTTCTTGCCCTTGAACACCTTGCCCGGGTCCTGGCACTGGCCGGTCGAACCGTGCGAGCGGTGCGAGATCGACACGCCGTGCGAGGCGCGCAGACCACCGAAGTTGTGGCGCTTCATCGCACCGGCAAAGCCCTTACCGATCGAGGTGCCGGCGATGTCGACATACTGACCCGCGAAGTAGTGGTCGGCGATGATCTCCTCGCCCACTTCGACCAGGTTTTCGGCGGCAACGCGGAATTCCGCGATCTTGCGCTTGGGGGCCACGTTCGCTTTCGCGAAATGGCCGCGCATGGCGCCGGTCACGCGCTTGGCTTTCGCCTCGCCCGCGCCGATCTGCAGCGCGACATAGCCGTCGGTTTCGACGGTGCGCTGAGCGATGACCTGCACGTTATCGACGTGCAGAACGGTAACGGGCACCTGACGCCCGTCTTCCAGGAACAGCCGGGTCATGCCCAGCTTCTTGGCGATTACACCAGTCCGCAGCATGGGGGCCTCCTTACACCTTGATTTCGACGTCAACGCCGGCGGCGAGGTCGAGCTTCATCAGGGCGTCGACGGTCTGCGGGGTCGGGTCGACGATGTCCAGCAGGCGCTTGTGCGTGCGGATTTCCCACTGGTCGCGGGATTTCTTGTCGATATGCGGACCGCGCAGAACGGTGAATTTCTCGATCTTGTTGGGCAGCGGAATCGGGCCGCGGACCTGCGCACCGGTGCGCTTGGCGGTATTGACGATTTCCTGCGTGCTGGCATCCAGGACGCGGTAATCGAACGCCTTCAACCGGATGCGGATATTCTGGCTTTGCATTCTCATCCCTCTTGCGGGGAGTTCCAGTTGAGAGGCTGACGACACACCACGCATCGCCAGCGTCGAACCGTATAAAATAAGAGCAGGCCGCCCTGTACATGGCGGCCCGGCCCGATGCAACCGATTCGTGGCGATCGCGAACGAACGGAAGCGATGCGCCCCTCTAGCGGTTTCGCGACCGCTGGTCAAGCAAGGCGTGCCGGCTTGCGTGCCGACTTGCGTGCCGGCGCGGCGCCGGCTACCTCAGGAGCAGGCATTCCCGCCATGATCGCCAGGGGACAGGCACCATGCCCGTCGATCCGTTCCTTCTGATCCGACGCAGCCCGCCCCTGCTGGGGCTTGCCCGCACCGCGCGCGGCCTGGTCCGCCGCATCCGCAGAGCCTGGCGACGTTGTCTGCCCGGCGCCCGGCGCCGGCCGGTCTGGACCGAGCCGGTCGCGGACTGGCGCGAGGCGCGGCCCGACATCATGGTGCCGCCGGGGCTGGCTGTCGCCGATATCCGCCTGGTGCCGGCGAAGCGATTCTCCAATCGCAACCTGATGTTCGACGGCGGCCCGGTCTGGCCGGATTTCGAGAACATGCCGATGGTGCGCCATCGCGCGCATGGCAAGTGTCACGACGTCAATGCCCACCCCGGCTGGCGGCGCGGCCCGCGGCTGAACGAGCCGGTGATCTGGGGCGGGCGCTGCTTCTTCCATTTCGGCCATCTGGTGGCCGAGCATGTCAGCCGCCTGCCGCCGGCGCTCTACCGCCATCCCGAGGCTCGGGTGCTGTTCACGCTGCCGCCCGGCAAGATGATCGGCGAGGTGCCGGCCTTTTTCTGGACCGTCATGGCCTGGCTCGGCCTGCATCCCGACCGCATCGGCTTCGTGACCAGCCCCTGCGTCGCCGCCCGGCTGCATGTCTATCCGCAGGCCGAAACGCTGGGCCTCGATCCGCCGGAACCCTGGTATCTCGATCTTCTGGACGAGTTGCCACGGCTCAACCGGCTTGAACGGATCGAGAGCCAGGCGCTTTACGTCCCCCGTCTGGGCGAACTCGCGCGCGGCAACGGTGCCAGCGCCGGCGAGACGGCGCTGATCGCGGCGCTTCGGCAGGCGGGCGTCGCGATCCTGGATTGCCGGCGCGAAAGCATCCGGCGGCAGATGACGCTTTACGCCGGGGCGAAACTGCTGATCTTCGCCGAGGGCTCGGCCATGCACGGGCGGCAATTGCTGGGCCGGGTCGACCAGAAAATCCTGGTCCTGCGCCGCCGCCCGCGCAGCACGCTTGCCCGGGCGCATCTGACGCCGCGCTGCCGGGAACTGGAATACGCGCCGGTGATCCGCGGCTTTGCACGACCCCTGCGCCGGGACGGCAACGAGATCGGACCGCGCGGCATCGCCTTCCACGACGCCGACAAGCTGCTGGCGATCCTGGCGCGGCATGGGATCGACCTGACGCCGCATTGGCGGCCCGGCGACTACCGGGCCGCGGTGCGCAAGGACGCCCGCGCCTGGCGCGAGGCGGTGCTGAAACAGCGCGACATCGACGGAGACCGGACCGAGGAGCACATCCGAAACGAGTTCAACCGCATCGGATTGGCCGACCTCTGAGACCGCCCCCGGCCGGCTGCCTGCCGGGGCCGGGTCAACAGCGCAGGGCCCGGCCGGCCCGGGGGCGGACCGCAAGGACCGGTCGCACGGGCAAAAGGCCGTGCCCGGGCGCCATGGCCCGCCAGCCATGGCCCGCCAAAAGCAAAAGGCCGCCCCGGGGGCGGCCTTTCC